>JANNEJ010000598.1:0-7778 GCA_031378585.1 Acidobacteriota bacterium
GAACGCGCGCGGCACAAACGTCGTCGGCGGGCACGTCCGAGGGAGACATCGCCAGCCCGGGGTGGCGGTTCCACACCACGGTTCGGGAGCCCGATTGCCGGTCGACGAGAATCACCGCAAACTGGCTCGTCGCGCCCGGCACGGTGACGACGTGCGACACGTCCACGCCTTCCGCGCGCAGGCTCTCGAGGCCGCGGCGGCCGAAATCGTCGTCGCCAATGCGGCCGATGTAGCGGGTGCGAAGGCCCAGGCGCGCCAGTGCTGCGGCGGCCGAGGCCGACTGCCCCCCCGGCAACTCCGCGTAGCCCTGCATCTGCATCTTGGCGTTGGCCGCGGGATGGCCGTCGACGACGGCGAGCAGGTCGATGCTGTTCAGGCCCACCGCCAGCACGTCGAAAGGCCGGCCTGCCGGGACCGCGAGCGGAATGCGCATTCGTCAGGATGATACCGGTTACGAGGTTGACGTTGACCTTCGCCTTTTGTTTGGGTATTCTTCCTCCGTGATTGGGCCCTTTCAGCTCTATCTTCGCTACCGGAGGCCGCCGTGCAACCGCTCACGAAACGTCAGCGCGAGATTCTCGACTATCTGAACGAGTTCATCCAGCAGCACGGCTACGCCCCCAGCCTGGAGGAAATCGGCCAGCGCTTCGGCCTTTCTTCGCTGGCCACGGTGCACAAGCACATGACGAACCTGGAGACCAAGGGGTTCATCAAGCGTGCGTGGAACCGCAGCCGTTCGGTGGAGTTGCTGGCGGGCCGCACCGGCAGCCGTAGCGTCGATGTCCCGCTGCTTGGCTACGTCGCGGCCGGCTCGCCAATCGAGGCCATTGCCGGTACCGAGACCATTGCGGTGCCAGAGGCGCTGCTGGCCAACCGGCGCGACACCTACGTGCTGCGGGTCAAAGGCGATTCGATGATCGACGAGCAGATCCGCGACGGCGATTGGGTCGTGGTGGAGGATCGCAAGACCGCCGTCAACGGCGAGATGGTGGTGGCGCTGCTCGGGGGCACCGACGTGACGTTGAAGACGTTCTATCGCGACAATGGCCGTATCCGCCTGCAGCCGGCCAATGCCTCGATGCAGCCCATCTTCGCCGATCCACATGACGTGCAGATTCAGGGCGTGGTCGTCGGGGTCATGCGACGCTACTGAGGCGCCTTCCGACGAGTCGCGGGTTGGCCTGCTAAGCTAGCGTCATGGCCGACCACAAGCAGATCAACTTCACCATCGTGCCCGCCGAGGGGCCGGGCCCCGAGCGCCAGTACGCCAATTTCTGCGCCGTGCAGCACACGCCGTTCGACTTCACGCTCACCTTCTGTGAAGTGCAGCCACTGTCAGAGCGGCAGATTCGCGAGGCCGAAGAGGAACACACGGTGCAGGCCCCGGTGCGTGCTCGCATCGTGTTGCCGGTACAGTTCATCGGACCGTTGATTGCGGCTCTGCAGGAAAACCTGCGGGTCTACACCGAGTCCACCCAGAACCAGGGGCCGAAGGGGCCGGTGCATTGAGATGGCCCGACCGCGTTCCGGCGCGCTCGCCATCTTCGACGCCCTGGAGCGCCACCATCCCGACGCTGACACGGAGCTGATCTTCCGCAACGCCTTCGAGCTGCTGGTCGCAACGGTCTTGTCGGCGCAATCCACCGACCGCCGTGTGAACGAGGTGACGCCGGCGCTGTTTGCGCGCTATCCCACGCCTGCGACCTTGGCTGCAGCGGACCCCGGCGACGTCGAAGCGCTCGTGCACTCCACGGGGTTCTTTCGCCAGAAGGCCCGCGCCGTCATCGGCCTGTCGTCCGCGCTCGTTGACGCGCATCGCGGTCAGGTGCCGGCCGACATGGACGCGCTCGTGGCGCTGCCAGGTGTGGGCCGCAAGACCGCCAACGTGGTGCTGGGACATGCCCTCGGCGTGGCTGGCTTTCCGGTGGATCGCCACGTGCTGCGCGTGGCCGCGCGCCTGGGACTGATTCACACCGACGATGCCGTGAAGGCGGAGGCGGCCCTCACGGCCTTGTTGCCGAAGACCCGGTGGACGCGCGCGTCCGACACGCTCATCCTGCACGGGCGGCGCATCTGCACCCCGACCCCGAAGTGCGACCTGTGTCACGCGCGCACACTCTGTCCGTTTGCCATGACCAGCGCACGTCCAGCGCGGGTCAAGGCGGCGGCCACCACTGCCGCCGTGCGGGCATCGGCGAGGCCTCGTCGGGCCACGACACCGGCCGCGGTCTCACGACGCGTGCGGCGATGACTCGCGCCGAGTTCCGCGCGCTCGTCTCCGACGCCATCGATTCGATCCCGCCGCGGTTTGCCGAGCATGTGCGCAATGTCGCGATCGTGATCGAAGACCTGCCCTCAGCCGAGCTGCTGGCCGAGATGGATATTTCGCCGCCCGACACGCTGCTCGGGCTCTACCAGGGCACTCCCCTGCCGGAGCGCCACTGGGACCACGGCAACGACTTGCCCGACCGGGTGCTGCTTTTTCAGCAGCCGATTGAAGAGGACGCCGAGGACGACGACGACGTCGTGGGCGTGATTGGCGAGACCCTGATTCACGAGCTTGGCCACTACTTTGGTCTGAGCGAGGACGAGATCATGGACATCGAGGAACGTTACTGGCGCGGCGAACCCGAACCGGGTGACGGCGGCGTGGTGCCCGAAGGCGGCCGATGAACCATCGTGCCCGGAAGCGCTTTGGCCAGCACTTCCTCGAACCGGCGTGGTGCACCAGAGTGGTGGACGCCTGCAGCCCCGCGGCCACCGATGCCTTCGTCGAGATCGGCCCCGGCACCGGCGCGATCACCGTGCCGCTGGCCTCGCGCGCGGCCCGCGTGCTGGCCATCGAAGTGGACCGCGACCTGGCCGCAGCGCTCGACGCCCGCGCGGTGCCGAATCTGACCGTGCATACCGGCGACGTGCTCGAGGCCGATGTGGACGCGCTGCTCGATGGGTGGGTAGGCACCGACCCGGCGACGCCGTTCCGGCTCGTCGGCAACCTGCCGTACAACATCTGCTCGCCGATTCTGTTCATGCTGACGGCGCTGTCTGCGCGCCGTCCCGGGCTGGTCGATGCCACGTTGATGGTACAGGCCGAGGTAGCCGACCGGCTCGTCGCGGTGCCCTCGACGCATGAGTACGGAGTGCTGACGGTCATGACGGCCCTGACCGCCGAGGTGCATCGACTCTTCGAACTGCCGCCCGGCGCGTTCCGGCCCCGCCCGCAGGTGCGGTCGGCCCTTGTGCGCCTGCGCTTTCGTCCTCCGCCATTTCCCGTGCGGCATCCCGACACGCTCGTGCGACTGGTGCGGATGGTGTTCACGAAGCGGCGCAAGACGATCGCCAATGGTCTGAAGGCCGCAGCCTCGGGCTCGCACCTGGATGCGGGACGGATTCTGGCGGCGGCGGGTATTGACCAGATGCGGCGTCCCGAAACCCTGCAGCTCGTTGAATTCGCAGCACTTGCAGATGCCTGGCAGGCGGCCCTTGCGGCCGGTCGTGTGCTATAGTTTCCCCCAACCCGCCTCTCTATTTCCGGGAGCTCCCAGCCCCTGGGTCGTCGGTGCGAGTGCAGCGGTGGCGTAAGCCGCCGAAGACCGACAAAGCGGCGCGCGGCCTTCGCCAGAAGGGTGCGTGGCGCTTGGCAACGTGTCCGGGCACAGCCTGGCTGGGATTCTTATGTCTGCGTGGAGTGATCCGTTGGCGCAAGCCGCGGTAGATGTCGTGGCCCTCGGGGGCCTGGGCGAGTTCGGCCTCAACATGATGGCCGTCTCGTGCGGAGACACGACCATTCTCATCGACGCCGGCACGATGTTTCCCGAGGCGGACCTGCCCGGCGTGGACCTGGTCGTTCCTTCACTCGATTATCTCGATCTGCGTGGCGGCAAGGTGGATGCGCTCGTGCTCACCCATGGCCACGAGGACCACATCGGCGGAGTGCCCTACGTGCTGCCGCGGGTGACCGGTCCCGTGCTCGGCACGCCCTTCACGCTGGCCCTGGTCGCGCACAAGATCGACGAACATGGGCTCGAGCTCGGGACGCGCGCGCGCCCGGTCCAACCGGGCGACAGCGTCACGGTGGGTCCGTTTCGCATCGAGTTCATCCGCGTCACGCACAGTATTCCCGACTGCGTCGCCGTGGCCATTCACACGCCGCAAGGCGTGCTCGTCCACACCGGCGACTTCAAGATCGACTACACGCCGCTCGACCATCAGCCAACCGATCTCGGCCGGCTCGCGGAACTCGGCGCCGCCGGAGTGCTGGCTCTCTTTGCCGACAGCACCAATGTCGATCGCCGAGGCGTGACGGGGTCTGAAACCGACGTGCGCGACGCCTTCGATGAGGTCTTTGCCACCACCGAGGGCAAGGTGGTCGTCGCCGCCTTCGCCTCGAGTGTCTACCGCATGCAGCTCATCGTCGACCTGGCGGCGCACTTCAACCGCCAGGTGGCATTTGTCGGGCGCGGCATGCTGGCCAACTCCGAGATCGCGCAGCGGCTCGGCTACCTGCGAGTGCCTACTGGCGTCGCGGTCAAAGACAGCGACGTCGGCGGCTTGCCACCGGGCGATGTGGTGTGCCTGGTCACGGGTTCGCAGGGCGAACCAAATGCCGCGCTGTCGCGTATCGCCATTGACGACCATCGCCACATCTCGCTCGGGCCCGAAGATACGGTCGTGCTCTCGGCCAGGGCGATTCCCGGTAACGAAAAGGCCATTGGACGGGTTGTGAACCATCTGGCACGGCGCGGTGTCGACGTCGTGACCGAGGACACGCGCCACGTGCATGTGTCGGGCCACGGCAGTGTCGATGAGCTGAAGCTGGTGCTGTCGCTGGTGCGGCCGAAGTACCTGGTACCCGTGCACGGTGAGTACCGACAGCTGGCGCGCCATGCAAAAGTTGCGCAAGCCGTGACCGGCGGCACGGCGGCACCGACCAAGGTGCTGCTGGCCGAGAACGGTCATCGTCTGCGCTTCGACGCCGAGGGAGGGCGGGTGCTCGACACGGTGCCCACGGGCCGCGTCCTCATCGACGGCACGCGCACCGGCGAGGTGGACGGCGAGATGGTACGGCACCGCCGCCAGCTCGCCGCTGATGGCCTGGTCGTGCCGGTGGTCGTCATCAACCGGCAAACCGGTCTGCTCGAAGGCCTGCCCGAGCTCGTGGCACGCGGCTTCGTGCCCGAGACCGAGGCCGGCGACGTGCTCACCGATGGGGGTGCGTTCATCGCCACCGTGATTGCCGAGTGCTCGTCGGCCGAGCGCCGTGACGAGGGCTTGCTGAAGGAACGAATCCGCGGCGAGCTGCGCCGCTTTTTGAAGCGCCGTACGGGCCGGCGGCCGATGGTGTTGCCCGTGGTGATGGAGATCTAGGTGGCCGTGAAGCATGCGTCACCCGTGGCGTTGTCCGCGGGCTTTGCCACTCCCTTGTCGCGCAAGGTGAGTGAGTTCCTCGGCGTCGGGCTATTTGCCGTCAGCCTGATCTGGCTGATCGCGCTTGCCAGCTACGACGCAAACGACCCCGCGTGGTTCTTCGCCACGGGTTCAAATGAGGTGCCCGCCAACTTCATTGGTCGCGTGGGCGCCTTCCTGTCCGAGTTGTCGTTCCAGATCCTGGGCTTCGCGTCGTACCTGCTGCCGGCGCTCGTCGCCACGCTCGGCTGGCAGTGTTTCTGGTGCCGTTCCATCGACGCGTTCTACACGAAGATGACCGGCATCGCGCTGACCTTCGGCGGCGCCAGCGCGCTGCTGAGCCTGCTGGTGGGCTCGGCCAGGTCCGGCTCGCGCAGCTATGAGGCCGGCGGCTTCGTCGGCGCCGTGCTGGCATCGTGGTTGACGTCGTATCTGAATCGCACCGGGGCCATCATCGTGATTCTCACGCTGCTGTGCCTGGCGGCGGTGCTCACGACGCAGGTGTCCTTCGGCCGTCTCTTCTCGGCGGGCGCCGCCGCGGCTGCGACTCACGGCGTGGCGTTGCGCACACGCGTGCTGGCCTGGATCGACGAGCGCCGCCGGGTGCGCCAGCGCCGCGAGGTGCTGGCCAAGCATGCCGCCAAGGACGGCGCCGACGCCGAGCCACTGGCCCGCGGCCGTGCGGTCGACCTGGCGGCGCCGCCGCCCCGCACGCGCGTCAGTGGGCCTGCCGGTGCCGTGTCTCCGGCATCCGCGGCGCCGCCCGTACGGCCGGCCGTCGCTGAGCCGCCCGTGGTGGCGCGCCGCACGCCGCCCAAGCTGTCCTCACCGCTGGCCCCGGGGCTGCCCCTGGTGGAATCCGAGCCGCTGGGGTTGCCGCCGGCCGCGCGCCGGGCCGGTGCGTACATGCTGCCGCCGCCATCGCTCCTCGATCCTGCCAAGGCCGAGAGCAAAGTCGATGAGCGGGAGTTGATGGATGCGGCGCGCCATCTCGAAGTGAAGTGCCGCGAGTTCGCCGTCGAGGGCGCCGTGGTGCAGATTCACCCCGGCCCGGTGGTCACGACCTACGAGTTCAAGCCCGACGCAGGCGTGAAGTACAGCAAGGTCACCGGTCTGGCAGACGACCTCTGTCTCGCGATGAAAGCCGAGTCGGTGCTGATCGACCGGATCCCGGGAAAGTCCACGGTCGGCATTCAGATTCCGAATCTCAACCGGGAAGCCATCTCGCTGCGTGAGCTGCTCGAATCCGAGACCTATCAGCGGTCGGCGTCGAAGCTGACGATTGCGCTCGGCAAGACCATCCACGGCGAGCCGTTCATGGCCGACCTGGCGGCGATGCCGCACCTGCTCATCGCGGGATCGACCGGCACGGGCAAGTCGGTCGGGCTGAACGCGATGCTCACAAGCATCCTGTACCGCGCCACGCCGGACGACGTGCGGCTCATCATGATCGATCCCAAGCGGCTCGAACTCGGCATGTACGAGGACATCCCGCATCTGCTCACGCCGGTGGTCGTGGACCCGAAGAAGGCCGCCAACGCGCTGCGCTGGGCCGTGCGCGAGATGGAGGAGCGCTACAAGCACCTGGCGACCTTTGGCGTGCGCAACATCGAACAGTACAACCGCAACGTGCGGCACACGCTCGAAGACAAGGTGGCCGCCGAGGCGCCCGACGCGCCCAAGACCCTGCCCTTCATCGTCGTGGTCGTCGATGAGCTCGCCGATCTGATGATGGTGGCGGGCAACGAGGTCGAGGAGTCGATCTGCCGGCTGGCGCAGATGGCCCGCGCCGTGGGCATCCATCTGATTCTGGCTACGCAGCGTCCATCGGTGGATGTCATCACGGGCCTCATCAAGGCGAACCTGCCGGCGCGCATCTCGTTCCGCGTCTCGTCGAAGATCGACTCGCGCACGATTCTCGACGGCAACGGCGCCGAGCAGCTGCTCGGCAAAGGCGACATGCTGTTCATGCCCCCGGCCACCTCGCGCACCGTGCGTCTGCATGGACCGTATATCTCGGAGCAGGAATCGGCGCGGCTGGCCAGCTTCTTGCGCAAGCAGGGGCGGCCGGCGTTTGACGAGAACATCACGGCCGACGAGAAGACCGAGAAGGCGGGCATCGAGTACGAGAAGGACGACCTCTATGACGACGCAGCACGCATGGTCGTGCAGAGCGGCCAGGTGTCGATTTCGTCGCTGCAACGCAAGCTGCGCATCGGGTTCAGCCGCGCGGCCAGGCTGGTGGACATGATGGAAGCCGAGGGGCTCGTCTCGGCGGCTACAGGCGGCAAACCGCGCGAGGTCCTGGTCGGCCGCGAGTACTTCGAGGAGGTTGATGCGCAGCTTCGCTAGGTCGTCGCGGCTCGTGCCGG
>JANNEJ010000626.1:0-4596 GCA_031378585.1 Acidobacteriota bacterium
CAGCGCACCATTCAGATGGTGCTCACAGACGGCACCAGACACAGCACGTCGGCGCGCGAACCGGACGGCTACGAAGTCGGGACCTTCAAGGAGACGATCGTCCCGCTCGATCCCGAAAGCGTCTTCCCTCGGACCGGGCCGGCGCGCGGCGAGCGCGAGATGACCGTGGCCGAGCTGCGAAGCCGCGCCGCCGAGGTCGAGGCCCGCGGTGATTCGCCGCACAACCAGTTGATGGAGATCCACAAGAAGTTCTCCATCCCGGCCGCATGCCTGATCTTCGCGCTTATGGGCGTGGCCCTTGGCTCAACCGATCGCCGCGACGGCAAGTTTTCGAGTTTTGCCTTGGGGCTGGCGGTGATCTTCGTACAGTACGCCCTGATGCTGCTCGGCGAAGCGATGGCCAAGGGCCACTACGTCTCGCCCTGGTTGGCGATGTGGTTGGCCAATCTCGTGCTGGGCACGACCGGGCTGGTGCTGCTGTGGCACCGGGTGCGCCGGGTGCGCCGCGGCACCTCGCTCGTGCCCCTGCCGGTCGCGCGCGCCTTCGCGTCGCTGCGCCGGTCAGCGTCCGGTCTGTGGGTGTCGAGCGTGCCGGACCTGACCTGGTTGCGCCCGAGCTTGCTCGACCTCTACGTCGGCCTGCTCTACGTGCGCGTACTGGGGTTCTGCATCGCCGGCATGCTGGGGCTCTTCTACATCTCGACGTTCGTGGACCTGTCGGACAAGCTCTTCACTGGCACGGCCACAGCGACCATGCTGCTGCAGTATTTCTGGTGGGCGTCGCCCCAGTTCACCTACTACATCATCGCTATCGCCGTGCTGCTCGCAACGGTGGTCACGATCGGCGTACTGACCAAGAGCAGCGAGCTCATCGTGATGCGCGCCTGCGGCATCAGCCTCTACCGAACCGCCGTGCCGCTGCTCGTCGCGGCGGCAATTGGATCGGCCGCGCTCTACGGGCTCGAGGAGGTCGTGCTCGGGCCGGCGAACCGGCATGCGAGCGACTTGAACCGTCTGATTCGTGGCCAGAGCCCGCGTACGTTCGACGCGCTCAGCCGGAAGTGGCTCACTGGCAGTGACGGCACCGTGTATCACTACCTGTCGTATAGCCCGAGTGAGCGGGAGTTGAACGGCCTCACTGTGCTCACGTTCACCAGCGCCGAGTCCACGAGCGTGAAGCGCCGCACGTTTGCCGCCGTCGCAACGGCGGGAGCCGGGCCGACTACTGCCGCCGACGCCTCACGGCTCTGGCAGGCGCGCAAGGGCTGGACGCGGACCTTTGGTAGCGACCTGGCCATCAGTGAGTTCGAAAGGTTCGACGACCAGGTGCTGACGCTCGAGCCGCCCGAGACGTTCGTGACCGAGGCGCCGCCACCGGCGCAGATGAACTTCGCCCAGTTGCGCAGCTATATCATCGACCTCCGCGCCGCCGGCTACGACGTGCGCGAAGACGAGGTGGCGCTCTATCGCAAGGTGGCGTTCCCCTTCGTCACAATCGTCATGACGCTCATCGGCGTGCCGTTTGCGGTCTCCACGGGGCGACGCGGCGCGGTGTACGGCGTGGGTGTGGGCATCGTGCTCGCCCTCGTGTACTGGACGATGATCAGCGTGGCTGCGGCCTTCGGGGCCGGCGGCGCGATGCCACCCATGCTGGCCGCCTGGACGCCCAACCTGGTGTTCGGCGCGGGGGCCGTGTACTTGCTCTTCACCGTGCGCACCTGAGCGCGCACTCCAGCGGCAGTTCGCCTTAGCGCGCGACCCACAGCTCGTCGAAGACGACGGTGCCAGCGGCACCTGGCCGCGCGTGCACGGTATCGACCACGAGCAGCAAGGCCGTCACGTCGGCCAGCGGAACCGGCCTGGCGCCAGTTCCGTCGAGAGGCAGGAAGTCGCGGAACGGCACCGCGATCTCGCGCGACGCCGTGTCGAGATACACCGACCTGCCCCAGCGGCGGCCTCCGTCCTTCGGGCTGCGCAGCTGGAGCCACAGGCGCATCGGCTGGTCGGCCGCGCCGCGCAGAATGACGCGGTCGAACTGCGCCAGCGACGGTGGCATGTCGAACCGGAGAGCCGCGTACTGCCCAAGGCTGTCACCCAGCTGCCACGCAAAGGACAGCCGTCCCGGATGACCGCCGACGGCGGACGCGGCGCCCCGGGCTCCAGGGGCAAGTTCTGCGGCCCATTTTGCGGCCGCGCCGCTGCCGTCAACGGGCAGCACCAGCTGCGGCGCCGACAATTCGCGTGGGACAGGAGTCGACAGCGCCGTCCGAACGTAGATGGGATTGGTGACGAGCCAGGGCACACGCGCGGCGTCGGCCCCGACAGCGACCTCGGCGCGGCAGGCGCCCGCGGCGCCGCTGCTGGTCCAGGCAACGCGCCCTCCCGTGCCCGTCGCCACCACCCGCCCATCACACCGCAGTGTGGCACGCGCGCCAGCAGGTGCGTCGGCCGCAAACGTGATCGCCACAGACCCCGACGGTACTAAGTGCCCACCCATACTGGCGCGTTGGCCGCCAGACTCGGCGTCAAACGCCAGGGCCCCCGGCGGCGCCATGCCGGTCACGACGGTATAGACCTGGCCCGCCCTCATCGCGGCCAGCACGTCGGCCGCATCGCGTGCCGCATCGCCCGACAGCGGGCGTACCACGCGCACGACGTTGCTGAACGCCCTGAACATCACCTCATAGGCCGGCACTCTGAGCGCCACGACGCCGTCGTAGGGCTCCCCCACACCCCTGAGCCCTACCCGGGCGTGCGCGTCGTGCGCAGCCAGCCCGATCACCGGCCGCCTGGCGGCCTGCCGGTCCCACTGCGCCAGCTCGAGCGACGGCCGGTCGAGCAGCGCCGTGATCGTCTCGACGGGTCTCCAGGGGTAGCTAACGAGCAAACGCCACACGTCGCCAGGCCGGTCGCGCCACTCGCTGTCGGCATTCAGCCACTCGATTCCATCAAACGGCCCGTCCCAATCACGCCACTTGAGGCCCTCCTTGCTCGAGCCGGGATGCGCCGCGAGGCCGATGCCCCCAAGGCGGCGCACATCCTCGACGACGGCGTCCGGTTCGCCCCCAAGCGGGTAAGGCGATGCGGCAGCACCGATGGACGTGTAGTGTCCAGCCCAGGTGCTGATCTCCACCGCGTCGATCACGAGCACGCCGTCGACGTAGCGCGGCCGATCGGTCCGGCGGGTGCCGTCGCCGTGGTCGGTGACGACAACCCCTGCAAGCCCGGCGCGCCGGGCGGCCGCCGCCACCTCCTCTACCGAGCCCGTGCCATCCGAGCGGCTCGTGTGCACGTGATAGGCCAGACGCACGTCGGTGGGCGCAGGCATTCCGACTGCCGGGGCGGTACCTGGAGGCAGCGACAACGCAACCCAGGCCCCGAGCGCGCATGCGGCCACGGCGGCGGACAGGGACCATCGGGCCACGGAACGTCGCATCACTGTCGCGGGTGGAACCGCTCGTACACGGACCGTAGCCGCTCGTCGAGCACGTGCGTGTAGATCTGGGTCGTCGACAGATCGGCGTGCCCCAGCATCATCTGAATAGCGCGAAGATCGGCGCCTCGCTCGAGCAGGTGCGTCGCAAACGAATGGCGCAGCACGTGAGGCGAGATGGCCCGGTCGATTCCGGCCTGCAGGCCGTAGGCCTTCACGATCTTCCAGAAGCCCATGCGCGACAAGGAACCCCCACGCACGTTCACGAACAATCTGGGGGACGCGTGCCCGCTGACGAGCGCCGGACGCCCCTGTGCGAGGTACCCGCGGATACAGGTGGCCGCTTCGTCGCCAAACGGCACCATGCGCTCCTTTCGACCCTTGCCCATCGTCGTCAGCACACCGCCGTCGAGATCGACGTGGGCAGGCGTCAAGGCCAGCAGTTCCGACACGCGAAGCCCGGTGGCGTACAGCAGTTCGAGTAGCGCGCGGTCGCGCACCCCGCGCGGCGTGGACATGTCGGGTGCGGCCAAGAGCGCGTCGACTTCGGCGAGGGTCAGGAACTTCGGCAGCGACTTCCAGGCGCGCGGCGCCTGCAGGTCGGCGGCGGGATTCTCGGTCGCGGTGCCGGCGCACGTGAAGCGATAGAACCCGCGCACCGCAGCCACGAGCCGCCCCACCGAACGCGGCGAGCGGCCTTCGGCCATGAGACCACGCACGAACCGCTCCAGGCTCGCCCGGTCAAGGTGTTCCACGGCCACGCCTGCGCCCGCCCCACACTCTGCGAGCTTCGCCAGGTCGAGCGCATACGCGGCGTACGTGTGCGGCGAGACGCGACGCTCGAGCTCGAGATGGGCGAGATACCGGTCGATGGCCGCCACTCCGGCATTGTACGCGGCGAGGTGGCTTCGTTGACACCGCGAGAGGCGGGGGCTAGGATGCCTGATTAGCGTTCGGCTCGCCGCATCCACCATGCCCCATTCCTCGAAGTGGCAGTCGCTGCCCACGGAAGCCATCAACCCCGCCACGCTGGGCATCGACAAGCTCCCCGCCTCGGGCATCGTCGAACTCATGCTCGCTGAAGACAAGAAGGCACTGGCGGCCGTCTACCGCGAACGCGAACGGATCGCCGTGGGCGTCGACATGATCGCCAAGGCGCTGCG
>JANNEJ010000633.1:0-1994 GCA_031378585.1 Acidobacteriota bacterium
CCGCCCTTCATCAGGTAGTCGCGCAGCCCCGCCACCTCGTCGTCGCGCAGCGACATGGTGCCCACGTCCGACCCGAGAAGGAAGGGGCAGCGGGTGAGCCACGGGTCGGTGAGGCGCGTCACGAAGTGGTTGGGCACGCCAGACGGCTGCTTGCTCACGCGCGTCTTGGTGAGTTCGGCAAACCGAATCGAGAAGTTGATGTCGGCATCTGGGTAGTCGGTCGACCAGCCCTGCCCGCCGGCCTCGCGCCACTGGCTCGAGTACATCATCCGGCAGAAGTTGAACCCTCCGTCGAAGCTGGCATCGCTGGTCGGAAAGCGGGGCGGCACGCGGCGCATGCGCCCCCAGCCGCCGTACTGCGCCGAGGCCACGGCCGTCAGCACGAGCACCAGGGCCATGCTGACGACGACCGTGCGCCGGGCGGTCATTTCTGCGGCGCCTTGGGCCTGGCCAGGCTGCGGTAGTACTCCTCGACCAGACTCTTGAACTCGGCCGGCACCTCGTCGCTGCCCGAGAGCAGCACGTCTTTCGCGTCGCCCTCGGCCGCGCGGCGCAATCCGAACTCGAAGCGCCGCAAGCCGTCGCTGACGGCGCCCTGCAGCCGCGCCAGTTCCTGCACGTCTTTGTAAACGCGGTCGTCGTCGAGCGCCTTCAGGCGCTTCAGGATGTCGTCGAGATCGCGCGTGTCGACGCCATCTGCGCGCAGCGCCCGCCGCAGTGACTCGAGATCCTGGGCGTAGCGGCGCGCCTCGCCCCGGAACTGCCGCACGTCGTCGGCGTTGAAATTACCCGGGCGTCCGTTGCCCCAGCCGCCGTCGTCATTCAAGCCGCCGGCGTTGTCGCCGCCGCCCTGCCCGCCGCCCTGGCCCTGCTGGCCCTGTTGACCCTGGCCTTGCTGGCCACCTTGTCCTTGCTGGCCCTGGCCCTGGCCCTGGCCCTGCCCTTGGCCCTGGCCCTCTTGTCTTTGCTGACCCGCCTGACCCTGGCCTTGCTGACCCTGCTGGCCTCGACCCTGCTGACCTTGCTGGCCCGGTTTGCCCGCCTGACCTTGCTGACCTTGCTGCCCTTGCTGGCCGCTCTGCTGGCCAGGCTTGCCAGCCTGGCCCTGCTTATCTTGCTGGCCGCTTTGACCGGGCTGACCCTGCTCGTTGCCGGCCTGTCGTTGACCCTGTTCTCCGGCGGCGCGTTCCTGCATGCGCCGGCCCAGGGAATCAACGCCGCGGACCAGATCGCGCGCGCGCTCCGCCGCGTCGGCGGTCTTGTCGCCCGAGGCGCTGCCGCCCTTGCCGAGCGCCGAGGCCGCCTCGGCGAGCTTGCGGCGCAAGTCCATCAGGTTCGATCCGATCTCGGCGTCCATGTCCTTGGCGGCGCCGGGCTGGGCGTCGCGGCCGATCAGGCCGCGCGAGTAACGGAGCTTCTCCTTGATCTTGTCGTCGCGAATCTCGCCGGCCGCTTCCTGCATCCGCCGCGACGCATCACGTTCGTCTTTCGCGATCTCGACGGCGGTCTTGTCGATCTGCTGCTCGAGCTGTCCCAGCTTGGCCGAGAGGCCGTCCCGGCGCTGCGAGTTGAGCTGCGCCTTCTGCAGCCGGTCTGCCCCAGACTCACCCAGCGCTTCGGCATCAGTGGCCACGTCGGCGTGTTCGCGCGCGATCTCTTCAGCCTGCCGCACCGCGTCCTGCACGTCGCGTTGGGCGCGCGCGGTCTGTGCGCCTTGCAGTTGCCGCTGCACCTGCTGCAGGCGGTCGCTCGCCGCCGCGGCTTGTCCGGCCGCGCTCGGATCGTTGCCCGCCGCGGCCCGGCGCATTGCGTCGGCGGCCTGCTGCATCTGGCGCGCGGCCGAGGCCAGGTCGGGCCGATTCTGTTCGCGCGACAGCTTCTCGAGCTGACGGGCGGCTTCCTCCGTTTGCTCGGCCAGCTCACGCTGCGCGTCGCCGCCGCTGCCGGCAGACTGTCCGGCGGCGCGCCGGCGCTGGCGCTCGAGTTCCTGCTGC
>JANNEJ010000635.1:0-7418 GCA_031378585.1 Acidobacteriota bacterium
GTCGAGCACCTTGGTCTGCCCGCGCTTGGTCAGGAAGATATTGGCCGGCTTGATGTCACGGTGCAGGATATGTTCGATGTGCGCCGCGTCGAGCGCGTCGGCCACCTGCGAGGCCACGTCGAGGAGGCTCGTTGGGTCGAGCGGTCCCCTCACCAGCCGGCGGTCGAGCGTCTCGCCTTCGAGCAGCTCCATGGCCAGGTAGCAGCGGCCATCCTGCTCGTCGAAGCCGTAGATCGTGCAGATGTTGGGGTGGTTCAGGCTCGAGGCCGTGCGGGCTTCACGGCGGAAGCGGTTCACCGCATCTGGGTCCGCCGACGAGGTCGCCGGCAGCACCTTGAGTGCCACCATTCGCCCGAGGGTCGTGTCCTGGGCGCGGTACACCACACCCATTCCACCTGCACCCAGGGGGTCGAGGACGGTGTAATGGCCGAGTTGTTGGCCGGAAAGGTTTGACACGGCGGAAGAACCATCGTAGAGGCGCTCTAGTCCTGAGTCAATCAGCAGACCGTGGCCTTGACGGCTCAAAGAGGGGCCGATTACAGTGGATTGAGCGTTTCCGGAAAGACGTTCCATATAATGGAAAACCAAGCGATGCCAGACCTCCGTGGGCGGGGAACGGCACAGGCGACGTCCACGGACAAAGCGCTCGACGTCTGCGAAGCCCTCAGTCGCGCGCCGCGCGGCATGAGCGTGTCAGACGTGGCGCGGACGCTGCGCCTGCCGGTGTCGAGCGCGCATCGGATGCTGGCGGTCTTGAAACGGCGCGGCTATGTGCGTCAGGACGAAGACACGTCGCGCTACTGCCTGACCCTCAAGATGCTCGACATGATGTTCCGTGCGCTTGGCGGATCGGAGCTTCGGCTGCACGCCTATCCGCTCGTGCGCGACTACGTGCTGCGGACGTCGTACCGCGCGTTCATCGCGATCCCCTCGCATGGCGAAGTGACGTACCTCTGGACCGGCGCGCCCGACGAGGTGGCGATGCACACGGTGTACGGTCGCGAGATGCCGGGGCACTGTGCGCTGTACTTTGCGGAGGGAGCGCCCCAGGCCACCCGCCGGCTGAGCTGCTTGAAGCAAAGTGCGCCGGCCGACGTGCGGCGCCCTGAAGAGGCGCTCGTGCGACTCGGCCCGCGCGACCTGCCCGAAGGTACACAGCGGCTGGTCTGTACTTGTGCGCCCATTCGCGACTACACCACCCAGGAGGTCGGGCGGGTGGGGGCCTTCGCGCACGGCGTGGGAGAGGCGCCGCTGGCCACGAGCGACCACCGCGGCATGTGGGAACTGGCGAGGAATATCTCGATTCGGCTTGGCTATCTGCCGTCGGCGGCCACGGAGGCCTCGGCGTAAGCAAGCGGCCGCAGGCGCGGCCGTCGTGACTGGGCATTTACGGAGGAATTCGGCGTGGCGTACATCATTTGCGAACCCTGCATCGGTACCAAGGACTCGGCCTGTGTCGATGTGTGCCCGGTGGACTGCATCCACCCCCGGAAAGACGAGGGGGACTTCGAGGCGGCGACCCAGCTCTTCATTCACCCCGACGAGTGCATCGACTGCGGTGCCTGTGTGCCGGCGTGCCCGGTCGAGGCCATTTTCGCCCTCGACGAGGTACCCGAGAAGTGGGCGAACTATATTGGCATCAACTCCGCGCACTATCAGAAGTAGACTAAGCCCCGACGGAGTGGTCCGGACGCTCCGCCCAGTTTCAGGTTCGAGAGCGCGCACCAGCGCCGGTGCGCGCCTGAGCATCCCGGAGGCAAGCTGACGCTTGCCCGTGAGGGGAGGCCGTATGCGAATGGTCGTGCGCTGGGTGCTGGTCGCGGCGATGTGCGTCGCTGTGGGTCTGGCCGTGGAAGCTCGCAGCGGCGCCGCCGACGCCGAACTGCAGTTTCAGCTCGGCTCGTTGCTCTACGAGGAGACGCGATTCGATGAGGCGCGCGACGCGTTTCGGCGGGCGGCGCAAACCGACGATCCCGCGTTGAAGATGCGCGCGCGCATTGGCGTGGTGAAAACCGCGTTGCTCGTCGGCGAGTTCGAGGACGCGCAGCAGGAGGCCGCCGGTCTCAAGGCCGACTCGCCAGGTAATCCCGAGGTCCTGACGGTTCACGCCGATTCGTTGTGGTCGGCGGGCCTCTTCGACGAGGCGGAAGCCGAGTTCCGCGATGCGCTGGCCCTGGCGCCCGCGATGTCGCGTGGGCGACACGGCCTGGCCAAGTCGCTTGCGTCGCGCTCGAAGCTCGACGAGGCACTGAACGAAGCGCAGGCGGCTTTACGCACGTCGCCGCGCGACGGCGAACTGCACCACACGACGGGTGCCATCTTCGAACGGTTGCGCCGGTACGAGGAAGCGGCGGTGGCCTACACCAACTACGTCAACCTGCTGCCCAACAAGGACAAGAGCGACAAGGCGCTCTGGTCCAAGGCGCAGATCCGGTTCCTGCAGGCTTTCAAGAGCCGTGAAGCCAACTCCCTCGACGAGCAATCGCGCGGCCGTCTCCACACTGTGCCCTTCAAGCTGGTGAAGGACAAGGTCATCGTCAAGGGGCGCATCAACGGCGACCGCTGGGTGGATTTCGTGCTCGACACCGGCTCTGAACAGACCACCATCTCGCGTCAGATCGGACAGTCGGCCGGCGTCGTGCCCATCACCTACACGCTCAGTGCGGGCGTCGGCGAGGTAGGCCTGCGCGGTCTGCAGCTGGCGCGCCTCGACAGCTTCGAGGTCGGCACGATGAAGGTGAAGGACGTGCCGGTGCTCATCAAGAACCCGGCACTGAAGGGCATTCCCAAACGCGAGATGGAGAGCTTTTCGCCGATGGCGCTCGGCTTGTCGATGACCATCGACTACGTCACCAGGATGCTCACCATGGGCGAGCATCTCATTGCCGAGCCCGCCGAGATCACGCTGCCCCTGCGGATGCACCGGCTCGCGATGGTGCGCGGGCTGATCAATTCGGAACGGCCGACGTATTTCGTCGTGGACACGGGCGGCGAAGTGATTTCGATCAGCCGCGCCACCGCCGATGCGCTGCGGCCGGGCCTCGTGCCCGGACGCCGCATCGCGCTCAAGGTCTACGGCACGTCGGGTTGGGACCGCGATGCCTTCTTGATGCAGGGGTTGAACCTGCGCTTCCTCGGCATCGAGTACAAGAATTTCTCGGCCGTGGTGCTGAACCTGCGCGCGCCGAGCGTGCTGCTCGGCTTTCAACTCGGTGGCATCGTGGGCCACAAGTTCCTGAGCCCCTACCGCGTGGCCATGGACCTCGAGCGCAGCGAACTGCGCATGACCCGCACCGGCAACTGACTCGGGGCTAGAAGTCGTAGCCGATCCACACCTGGAAGCGCGGCTTCCGGAACACCGCGCTGCCGCCCTGCTGCGCAAACGTCACGTCTTCCCACTCCTTGTTGAAGAGCGTGCGCCAGCTCCAGTCGAAGTGCAGCGGGAAACCGAGCGCGAAGGTCTGGAGACCAATGCCGTAGCTGGCCCGGGCATCGAGCAGGCGGAAGCCCTGGATCAGGACGGGGCTGCCCAAGACCGGCACCCCCACATTCGGGTCGGTGGGACTGGGCACGTAGCCGGTGATCGGGCGCTCGATGGTCGCCTCGCGCGAGTAGGCTTTGAAGTTCGTGTTGGCCCAGCCCGCGCCACCCACATTGGCAAACAAGGTACCGCGCACGCCGCCCAGAATGCCGATGGGCGTGGCCATGGCGTGGATGAGCGGAATGCGAAGCTCGGCGTTCACGTGACCGGCGTTCTGGCCGACGAACTCCAGGTACTCGTAGCCGCGCATTTCCGAATTGCCGCCGAAGAAGTAGTAGCCGGGGTTGCTGCCGACGCTCTTGTAGCCCTTGGCGCGAAGCGCCAGCAGGCCGGAGCCACCCAGGCGGAAGTACTTGCGCGCGTCGAGGTCGACGGATTGACGGGACAGGGTGCTGCCAATCTTCGGCGCCACTTCGAATGACAGGCGCACCGTGTTACCAGCCAGGGGGCCGAACTCGCGGAACACGGTCGTCTCCTGGATGAAGGTGACGCCAAACGGCACCATCGTGCCGTTGTTGAGCAGCTGGCGTCCAAATTGCTGCTGCTGGTACCCTTGTGAATACTGCTGCAGGCTCTGGTCCTCGAACTGCTCGGTGTAGTTCACCACGCCGCCCGAGACTTCGACCCTCCGGTAGCGGTTGAACGGCCAGATGCCAAACGCGGTCGCGCCGCGCGTGGTGGTCGTGGCGACGGCGAAGTCGCGGTCGATGATGCCGCTGAAGCTGGGGTCGTAGAACACGCCCTCGAGTTGCCCGTAGAAGAACTGGGTCTGCATGAAACCCTGAAGGGCGTACTGGAAACGGCGTTCGAGGTTGATGTACGAGCCCGAGAACGATCGGTACTGCGATACCGACGTGGCGAAGAACGTGAACTGCTGGTCGCCGAGCACGTCGCTGAACGCGATTGCCGTGCCGCCCAGGAAGTCGCCGCCGCTTGTGAGCCCCACGTTCACCGGCGGCCGCCCCTCGAGGTAGAGCTTGTCGAACTTGCCCTTCTTCTTCTGGCTGTCGGCCACGAGCGTGTGGGTGAGCGGCGCCTGGAAATCCACGATCGGACCTGGTGCGCCGAAGTCTTCCGTGGTGACCGGCGTGCCGAGGGGCTCCTTGCGATCGAGCAGGTGCACGCTGTAGTCGCCCTTGTAGTAGCTCACAAACGCCACTTTCGGAGCGTCGGTGCCGCGCTTGAGCACCACGGGCGACAGGTTGCCGCCGACGGCGTCGGTGTACCTCGTCAGCGCGTTGGTCTTCACGTTGAGCATCCACAGGTTGTAGATAGTGCCATTCTTCGCCACGTCGGGGTCGACCGTCTCGTTGGGGTCGACGGCCGTTGACGCAAACACCAGCGTGCTGTCGTCGAGGAACTGTGCCCCCGCGTCGTCGTGCGTGCCGAAGGTGATCTGCGTGCGCGCGCCAGTGGCCGGGTCGACCCGGAACAGCTTCTCGTTGCCGCTGATGCGGGTCAGCATCACAAGCGCCTTGCCGTCGGGTGTCCACGTGGGCGCATAGTCGGCAAACGCGTCCTTGGTGACGTTGGTGATGGCCTTGGTGTCGAGGTTGATGGTGAAGACATCGGTCGTGCCGGCGCGCATGCCAGAAAACGCCACCGTCTTGCCGTCAGGCGAGAAATCGGGAGACTCTGGCGCGTCGATGTCGTTCAGCTCGAAGCGCTGCACGATCTTCCGCGTGAGCACGTCTTCGACCACCAGCGATCGGTCTTTCTCGGTGCGCACGAAGAAGGCGAGCCGGTCGCCCGAAGGCGACCACGACATCCATGGCACCGTATTCCAACGACCTCCTGGCTGCACGATGTACTCGAAGCCGCGCGACTGATCGAAGCCCGGCGTGAGGCTGCGAATCACCTGGCCGTCCTTGGTCGAGAGCAGCACGATGTCGAGCTCCCGATCGTTCGAGTTGCCGGTCATCGCCGCCAGGAGATCGCCCGAGGGCGACGGCTCGATCGAGTAGGCCTGCGCGTAGCGCGTCTTGTCGGGTCTCGGCGCAAGGTTGCGGCCGTAGTCGGCCGGGCGCTCCTTGTCGCGGAACGGCTTGAAGCGTTCCTTCAGGTAGCGGTCGAACTCGGTGTCCCATTCCTCCGCCGACATCTGGAAGGCTTCCTGGTAGGCATCGTCGCCGCCGCCGATGATGCTCTTCCGCAGCGCGAAGACGTACTGCCGCACGCCCTCCTTGCCCCACCGCGCCTCCATGAACTCGAACGCGGCGTGTCCCAGGTTGTAGATGCCGCGTGCGCTGCCGAGGTCGCCGTAGCCCTGCAGACTGCTCATCTTCGGGATGATGTCGGCGATGGCGGCATCGCGCACCATCATGATGTCGTTGGGACGCCACACCCCGGTCATGTAGTCGCTCATGCCCTCGTTGACCCAGAGTGGCGTCGAGTTGCGGATGAGCGACGTGGGAATGATGTCGAACTGGAAGATGTGGGTGAGCTCGTGGACGATCAGCCGGTAGAGCAGGTCGGGCGGCTCGTCCATCGGCATCAGAATGCGGTAGCGACTGGGCTCGGCAAACGCGCCCACGCCTTCCTGCGCCGCGCCAGGAATGACGTTCTGCTGGTAGAACTCCGCACTCGTCTGGAAGAGGATGAGCGGCACCTTGGCCGCCAGGTCGTGCTTCAGCTCGGCGCTGATGTGCTGGTACGCGCTCTCGGCGTAGCTCGACATGCGTTCGAGGTGCGGCTCAATCTCGGGGTAGTAGTAGATCTCGAAGTGGTCGGTCTGATACGTGTGCCAGCGGAAGTGGTCGTAGCGAATCGCGTTCTTCCCGAAGTACGGCGCAAACTGGGTTTGGGCCGAAGCCGATGGCGCCAGACACGCAGAGACGGCGAGCACGAGGGCAATCGACGTAGCCCTGAGCAAGGCAGGGCACCGGGCCGGCGTGACGGTTCGCATACGGAGAACTCCTCGAGGGTCCTGTTGACGTCGCGGCACCCGAACTGCCGTTCGCCAGCACTCCGCGCATCTTACCTTGGGAGCGCTACCGGCCTGCCGCGTCTGCTGCTTGTGACGTCAAGCAAGCAAGATCTGGTCCCCAGGTCCGTGTCCTATACTGGAGACGTCCAACATCCAGCCATGACGGGAATAGCCACTGTCTCCGCGGGGTTAACCCCCTCGTTACTCGTCGGAGGTCCCGGTGTTTGATCGCCCGCGGCCGTCCGACCGGGAGGGCGGCGCGCAGGTGATGGAAGACGCTCTGGAATTCATGAACGGTCTCTACGGCACCGCCGTCAGGCTGACCCGCGATGGCGATTCCGCCCGCGACCTGGTGCAGGACACCTACTTGAAGGCGCTGCGCGCCCACGAGCGATTCCAGCCGGGCACCAACCTGAAGGCGTGGCTCTACACCATCCTTCACAACACCTGGCGGAACCGGCGACGTGACCACGCTCGCGCCCGCGTGTCGTTTGACAGTGACACGGTTGACGCCGCGGTGGATGCCGGTCATGCCGGTGTCGTCGAGCGCGCCACGCCCGAAACCGTCCTGCTGCGCTCGCTGCAGGATGCCGACATCAGGGCCGCCGTCGATGCGCTTCCCGAGGCCTTCCGCGAGGCGGTGTGGCTGCGCGATGTCGAAGACTTGTCGTACCAGGAAATCGCCGATGCGCTGTCGGTGCCGATTGGCACCGTGATGTCGCGAATCTCGCGGGGGCGCAAGCTCCTGCACGCGGCGCTCAGCGCGCCCGTCACCGCCACGCCCGTGGCCCGCACCGGAAGAGAAGGGCAATCATGACCGTGCAGTTTTCCCCGAAGTCACAAGACTGTCGCCAGATGGAGTCGTTGCTGCCACCGTTCGTGGACGGCGAGACGTCGCCGCGCGATGCGGCCCTGGTCGAGGCGCATCTTGCGCGCTGCACCCCCTGCCGG
>JANNEJ010000636.1:0-2308 GCA_031378585.1 Acidobacteriota bacterium
GTGGACCCGACCTGGCCGCTTCGCGCCGAGCAGGCGCGCCGGCAGACCGAAGCGGCGTTTGCGGAGTTGCGACGCGGACAGGGCGTCACGCCCGATCTCGACATGGTCGAGTCTGGCATCCGAGTCTTCACGCGCATCGCCCGGAGCCTCGTCGACGTGGCGACCTTGCCGCGCCTCTAGCCCGGGGAACGTCAGCGCGTCGGTCCCGGGACACTAGCTGTCGTCGTCGAGCTCGAGGTTCCAGTCGAGATAGTCGCGCCAACTCTCCGGCGTGCGACGCAGTCCGATCGTGACGCGCCGCGCCGGCACGGCGTCGGGACGGCGAGGCGCCCGCACCAGATGCATGTGGGCCTCAACGGGCGTGCGTCCGCCCTTGCGGCGATTGCACTTCACACAGCAGGTCACGATGTTCTCCCAGTCTTTCCGGCCGCCTCGCGACACCGGAATCACATGGTCGAACGTGAGTTCCTGTGTGACATGGTGCCGGTTGCAGTACTGGCAGGTGTGATGGTCGCGCGCATAGATGTTGGCGCGCGAGAAGGGCACGTAGTCGAACCGCCTCTTGATGCGCACGTAGCGCAGCAGCCGGATGACTGACGGCAGGCGCAAGCTGAACGACACCGCACGCACCTCGCGATCGTGCGAGGCGATGATCTCGACCTTCCCCTGGCACCACAGCGTGATGGCCTTCTGCCAGTGGACGACCTTGAGCGGCTCGTAAGTGGCGTTGAGGAGGAGCGTCTGCTCCATAGCCTTGGCTAATTTTCGTCAGGGCCGCTGGACCTGTCAAGGAGTGACAGCTGTAAAGAGCTGGCAGCGAAGGGCTTATGCGGCACCCTCAGAACGGGTGCACACATCGACACGTCGGGCCGATACAGTAGACGGCGCATATGCAGCGGATTGTACTTCTCGTGGCGATCTGCGCCCTGACGGCCGCGTGTGCGTCAACCGGGGCAGTTCCCCAGCCATTTCCGTCGCCGCGCGGGACAGCGGCCGGAAGCGGCGCACCAGCGGCACCAGCGGCGTCCGTCCCGGCCCCGCCCCTCACGGCCGAGGAGGCACTCGGCCACCGCATCGCCGCCACGGCGCTCGAGTTCCGCGGCGCGCGTTACCGGAACGGCGGCGCCAGCCCGGACGGCTTCGATTGCAGCGGCCTGGTCGCATACGTCTTCAATCGCCATGGCCGCGCAGTGCCTCGCCAGACGAGCGCGCAGTTCACCGCGGGCCTGCCGGTCGACCGGTCGGCCCTGCGGGCCGGCGACCTGGTCTTCTTCTCGACGGTGGCCCCCGGTGCGTCGCACGTCGGCATTGCGCTCGACGACGACGAGTTCGTGCACGCGCCGAGCAGCCAGGGCGTGGTGCGCGTGGAGCGCCTGACGACCAGCTATTGGCGCACGCGGTTTGTGGGCGCGCGCCGGGTCAACTGACGCACGGATTCACGCGGGCGGGGGTGACGGCGGCGGCCCCTCGGCCGACGGCACTGGGGCGGCCTCGCTGGCCGGCGCGTCGGCAGGCGGTTCGGCTCCGCCCATTCGGCGCAGGATGATCTGCTGTCGGCGCAGCAGCCGGCGCGTCGGTTTGGCCGGACTGTGCGCGCGCGGGTTGATGATCGCGCCGGCCAGCAGCGCGGCCTCGCTGGCCCCGAGCTGTGCCGCCGACTTCCCGAAGTAGGCACGTGCGGCGGCCTCGCAGCCAAAGACGCCGTCGCCCCATTCGATCGAGTTCAGGTAGATCTCGAAGATCCGCCGCTTCGTGAGCGCGGCCTCGAGCCGGCGCGTGATGATGACCTCGCGCAGCTTGCGCACGGGGTTGCGCGACGGCGACAGATAGAGGTTCTTGGCGAGTTGCTGCGTGATGGTGCTGGCGCCGCGGATCGCACCGCCCTCTTCGAGGCTGCTCTCTATTGACTCGCGAATCTGCTCGTAGTCGAGGCCCTCGTGGTCGAAAAACGCGCTGTCTTCCGCCACGATCACCGCGCGCTTGAGCTGATTCGAAATGCGGTTGTAGGGCACCCACCGCCGCCGCAGGGTGAAGGCCGTGCCGGCGGCATGAGCTTGGTCGCGCCGCAACTCGATGAACGCGGTGGTGTCGGGGTTGACGGTGGCGAGGGCACGCACGTCGGGAATGGTCAGGTAGACGTACGCGAGGTAGGCAAACCCGACGCCGAGCGCGCCGAACAGCCACCGCGACCACGGGAACGTGCGCGTGCGCGCCATACGGGCTCGATTATAGAGCCCCGGGGCGCGCGGCCCCGTCAGCCTTCGATCACGATCTTCAGGCGCGTGCCCGCCGGCGGCTGCACGTTCAC
>JANNEJ010000662.1:0-5179 GCA_031378585.1 Acidobacteriota bacterium
TTCCTGCGCCGCAACGTCATCACCCTGCTGCTCTCGGTGGAAGTGATGCTCAATGCCGTGAATCTCACGTTCGTCGCCTTCGGCCGGCAGTTCGGCACGGTCGACGGGCAGATCATCACCTTCTTCGTGATGACCGTGGCCGCGGCCGAAGCGGCCGTGGGCCTCGCCATCGTCATCGCCCTTTTCCGCCATCGGGAATCGCTCAGTCCCGAGGCGTTCACGAACCTCAAGTGGTGACGCCGTGCTCGCGCTGATCCCGCTCTTCCCGCTCCTCGGCTTTCTGGTGAACGCCAGCGTCGGCCGTGGTCTGTCCAAAGCCGTCTCCGGTGGTCTGGCGTGCGTCGCGATGCTCGCGGCCTTCGCGCTGTCGGTCACGCAGGTGATGGGCCTGGCCGCTATGCCGGCATCGAGCCGCGAAATCAGCCACACGGTGTTCACGTGGATCAAGTCGGGCGACTTCGCGCTCGACCTGACGTTCCGGCTCGACCCGCTGTCGGCGGTGATGATCCTGGTGATCACCGGCATCGGATCGCTCATCCACATCTACTCCACGGCCTACATGCACGAAGAGACCGACAGCGACTTCGCGCGGTTCTTCTCGTACCTGAACTTGTTCGTGTTCTTCATGCTGCTGCTCGTGCTCGGCTCGAACTTCCTCGTGATGTTCGTGGGCTGGGAAGGCGTGGGGCTCTGCTCCTACCTGCTCATCGGCTTCTACTACGTGAAGAAGTCAGCGGGGGACGCCGCCAAGAAGGCCTTCATCGTGAACCGCGTGGGCGACTACCTGTTCGTGCTGGGCGCCCTGCTGGCCTTTGTCACGTTCGGGTCGTTCGATTTCCAGATCATCGCGGCCAAGGCTACGGCGATGCCGCCGGAAGTCGCCTTCGGCACGCTCAGCCTGATCACGCTGCTGCTCTTTGGCGGCGCGACCGGCAAGTCGGCGCAGATTCCGCTCTACACGTGGTTGCCAGACGCCATGGAAGGTCCGACGCCCGTGTCGGCCCTCATCCACGCGGCCACGATGGTCACCGCCGGTGTCTACATGATTGGCCGCAACGCCGTGCTCTTCGAGCACGCGCCGATCACGCTCGGCGTGATTGCCGCGGTGGGCGCGGCCACCGCGCTCTTTGCCGGCACCATCGGCCTCGTGCAGAACGACATCAAGCGCGTACTCGCGTACTCGACGGTATCGCAGCTCGGCTACATGTTCCTGGCGATGGGCGTGGGCGCGTTTGGTGCCGGCGTGTTCCACCTCTACACGCACGCGTTCTTCAAGGCCTGCCTCTTCCTCGGTTCCGGCGCCGTGATTCACGCGCTGCACGGCGAGCAGGACATTCGTCACATGGGGGGTCTGAAGAAGGGCCTTCCGATCACTTACTGGACGTTCCTGATTGCGTCCCTCGCGATTGCCGGCGTGCCGTTCCTGGCCGGGTTCTTCTCGAAGGACGAGATCCTGTTCGAGACCTTCGACCACGGGTACCAGCTGCTCTGGGTGATGGGCGTCGTGACGTCGTTGCTCACTGCCACCTACATGTTCCGCCTCGTGTTCCTCACGTTCCACGGCGAGCGCCGGACGGCGCCGGCAGGGGCGGGCCACGGACACGACGCGCATCCGGCCCACGCGCACGGCGGCGGCCACCTGCACGACGCGCCTCCGGCGATGGCGCTGGCGCTTATCGTGCTGGCCATCGGCTCGGCCTCGGCTGGTTGGCTCGGCTGGCCGCACGCCCTGATGGGCGGCCACAACAACCTGGGCGAATGGCTGCGGCCCTCGTTTGTGGCCACCTCGAAGGCCCTCGCAGAATGCAACGTGCCCGTGTCGCTTCCTGGCGCCCCTGCGGGCATGACGCTGGCGGAATGCGCGCCAGGCGACGCGGTGCCGGCCCTGGCCTCGTCGGCGCAGACCGCAGGCGAAATGGCGCTGCCTGCGTCCGCGCAAGCGGCTGAGTCTCATGCCGGGCCGGTCGACGGTGGCCACGCGGGTGCGGGCGAAGAGGACAAGACGGCGCTCGAGCTCTCGCTCATGGGCGTATCGTCGCTCATCGCGGTGCTTGGCATCGGCCTGGCGGCGTTCCTGTGGCTCAAGAACCCCCAGATTCCGGCGTCGATGGCGGCACGCTTTCCGGGGCTGCACCGACTGCTCCTCAACAAGTACTACGTGGATGAGATGTACGACGCGGCCATCGTGCACCCGATTCAGGCGGCCTCCACGCACGGACTGTGGAAGGTGGCCGACGCCAGGATCATTGACGGCGCCGTCAACGTCACCGGCTATCTCGTCGCGGGCGTGAGCGCGGTGCTCCGGCTGTTTCAGACCGGGTCGGTCCGTAGCTACGCCGCGTCCACGTTTGTGGGCGTCGTGCTGATTCTCGGCTACTACCTCTGGAGATGATGGTGATTAGAACCCCTCTCACCAACCCCGACGGCATTCGGCCGACGCTGCATCCCGACTCGCGGCGTTGCTCGTTGCTCACATGTCGCTCAACATGCTCGCTCCTCACGCCTTGCGATTCGGGTGCCGCGGCGACCTCTGTGCTTCGCCGGGGTTGGTGAGATGAGTTCTGTGCCGATTCTGACGCTGCTCATCGCGCTGCCGATTCTGGGCTCGCTGCTGCTGCTCGCGCTGCCCAATCGTGACGGCTCGAGAGACCAGACGATGCGCCTGGGTGCGCTGGCGATTTCCCTGGTGACTTTCGTGGCCTCGCTGGCCCTCTGGGCTGGGTTCGACCAGTCGGCCGCGGCTCCCGCGTTCCAGTTCGTGGAGCGCCACCCCTGGATTCCGACGTTCGGCATCGAGTACTACGTGGGCCTCGACGGCATCAGCCTGATGCTCGTCATGTTGACCACGTTCCTCACGCCAATCGCCCTGCTGTCGTCGTGGGAGGGCATCCACACGCGCGTGAAGGAATTTTCGATCTTCATGCTGCTGCTCGAAGGCGCGATGATCGGCGTGTTCCTGTCGCTCGATTTGTTTCTCTTCTATGTCTTTTGGGACGTCGTGCTCATTCCGATGTACTTCCTCATCGGCATCTGGGGCTACGACCAGCGTCTTTATGCGTCGATCAAGTTCCTGCTCTACACGATGGCAGGCAGCGTGCTCATGCTCGTGGCCATCATCGGCACGGCCTGGCTGCACCAGCAGGCGACGGGGCAGTATTCGTTCGACCTGTTGAAGCTCTACGAACTGCGCGTGCCCGACCACTTGCAATACTGGTTCTTCCTGGCCTTCGCGCTGGCCTTCGCCATCAAGGTGCCGCTCTTCCCGTTCCACACCTGGCTGCCCGACGCACACGTGCAGGCGCCCACGCCGGGCTCGGTGATTCTCGCCGGCGTCATGCTGAAGATGGGCGCCTACGGCCTGCTGCGGTTCGCGTTCCCGATGTTTCCCGAAGCCGCACTGGCCTTTGCGCCGCTGCTCGCGATGCTGTCGGTCATCGCCATCGTCTACGGTGCGCTCGTGGCGATGGTGCAGCCCGACATGAAGAAGCTCGTGGCGTACTCGTCGGTGAGCCACATGGGTTTCGTGGTGCTTGGCATCGCGGCCATGAACGTCCAGGGCCTGCAGGGCGCGTCGTATCAGATGCTGGCGCACGGCGTGAGCACCGGCGGCCTGTTCGCCGTCGTAGGCATGCTCTCGGATCGCCGGCACACGCGGCTCATCAGCGAGTTCGGCGGGCTGAAGGCGGTCATGCCTCGACTGACCGCCGTGTTCCTGATCCTCACCCTGGCTTCGGTCGGTCTGCCCGGCATGAACGGCTTCATCGGCGAGTTCCTGATTCTGCTCGGCGCGTTCCGGTGGGAACCACGCTTCGTGGTGGTGGCGGGGCTGGGCGTGATCCTGTCAGCCGTGTACATGCTCTGGATGTTCCAACGCGTCTACACTGGCCCGATCACGAAAGCCGACAACCGTCATCTGACGGATCTGAGCGTGCGCGAATGGGCCGTAGTCGGCCCGCTCTGCGCGCTCTGCATCCTGATGGGCGTAGCGCCAAACCTCTTCCTGGCGCCGATGGAGCCCGCCGTCACGCGCATCGTGCAGCGGATGGAATCCCGCGAACCGATGCGGGTTGACGCTGGATGGCGTTCCTGGTTTGCCGGCGCCCCGGCGCCGGTTGCGGCGCGCGGGCGCGCCGTCGAGGGGCAGTAGATGTTCAACAGCGCGTTTGACGCCGTCGTGCCGATGGTGTGTGTCTCGCTTGCGGGGTTGTTTGCCCTGCTGGCCGAGGCGTTCCGCGCCAAGGGCGAACGGATGCCCATCGGCGGTCTGGCGGTGATTGGCCTTGTGGGCGCAGGCGTGGCCTCGGTGCTGCTCTGGGACCGCAATGCCACCAGTTTCGGCGTGGTCACGGCCGACAACTTCGCGCTCTTCGTCAATCTGGTGCTGGTCGTGGTCGGCCTGCTCACGGTACTGTTTTCGTCGCAGACTCTCGAGCGCGACGGCCTGCCGGCGGGCGAGTACTACGCGCTGGTGCTGTTTGCCATCGTCGGCATGATGCTGATGGCGCAGGCCACCGATCTGCTGCTCATCTTCCTGGCGCTCGAGACCATGTCGATTGCGGTGTACGTGCTCACGGGCCTGCGGCGTGATCAGCCCAACGCCATCGAAGCCGCGTTCAAGTACTTCCTGCTCGGCGCCTTCGCCAGTTCGTTCTTCCTGTACGGCATCGCGTTCATCTACGGGGTGACCGGCACGACCCACCTGGAGCAAGCCGGCGCGGCGATTGCCGCCCAGTCGATGTCGTCGAGTCCGATGTTGCTGCTGGCCGTAGGTCTGCTGGTCGTCGGGTTCGCGTTCAAGATTGCGGCCGTGCCGTTCCACATGTGGTCGCCAGACGCCTACGAAGGCGCGCCGGCGGTCGTCACCGGCTTCATGTCCACGGGCGTGAAGGCGGCAGCCGTGGCGGCGTTTGCCCGTGTGTTCCTGTCGGCCCTGGCGCCACTCGTGGCCGACTGGACGCCGGTGCTCTGGGCCATCGCCGCGGCCACCATGGTGGTCGGCACCGTCGTGGGCGTGTCGCAGACCAGTCTGAAGCGCATGCTCGCGTATTCGAGCATCGCCCACGGCGGGTATCTGCTCGTGGCCATCATCGCCGCCAACGACGTAGGCAAGGCCTCGATGCTGTTCTACCTGGCGGCGTATGCCATTACGAACCTGGGCGCCTTCGGCGTGATTGCGCTG
>JANNEJ010000664.1:0-1681 GCA_031378585.1 Acidobacteriota bacterium
GCGGCCGGCACGCCCGCGCACGTCTTCCACAGCGGCGACCCGCTCACGGTGCGCATTGGCTTCCGCGCGCACGAGCCGCTGCGGGATTTCGTGTTTGGCTTCGGCATCTTCAACGCCGACGGCGTGTGCTGCTACGGCACCAACACCAACATCGACGAGCTCGAGCCGGATCGCCTGTCGGGCGAAGGCGAAGTGCGCTTCGTCATCGATCGCCTGGACCTGGTGGAAGGCACCTACAAGTTCGACGTGGCGGCCCACAAGCTCGACGGCTTCCCCTACGACTACCACCGTCAGCTCTACACGATTCGCGTGAAGGCCCGCCGCAAAGACGTCGGCATCTATCGACCGCCGCACAGGTGGGAAGTCACCGGCGACGTGACGTTTCGCGCCCCCGGCTCGGGCTTCAGGCGCGGGGACGACGACCCGCAAGGGTAGTGACGATGCGCGTGCTGTCCCGTGATGCAGCCGTGGCCTGGGCCGCCGCCGAGCGCGCGGCGGGCCGTCGTGTGGCCTTTACCAACGGCGTCTTCGACGTGCTGCACCCAGGGCACACCCGCTACCTTCGGGACGCGCGGGCGCTCGCCGACTCGCTCGTCGTGGCGGTCAACTCCGATCGCTCGGTACGCGCGCAGGACAAGGGCCCGGACCGGCCGATCTACCCGGAAGCCGAACGCGCGGAATTGCTGGCGTCGCTGGCGGTCGTGGATGCCGTCGTGATCTTCGACGAAGACACGCCGCACGAGATCATCACGGCCATTCAGCCAGACGTGCTCGTGAAAGGCGCCGACTGGGCGTCGGACGCCATCGTGGGCCGCGACGTGGTCGAGGCGCGCGGCGGCCGGGTGGTGCGCATCCCGCTCGCCGAGGGCTACTCGACGACGGCGATCGTCGAGCGGGCGCGACGAGGCTGAGCTGGGTTCTTTCAGAGGGTTCGCTTCGCAGACTCAAGAGTTCGATTCCCAGATACTCAGCCAATCGCCTTTCCTAGAACACACGTGTCCCTACTTATCTAGAACGCGAGTTGACGCCGCAATCTTGCATGCGGCCGGAGCCGGCGTCCGAGGCCTTCCCCTCCGCCAGCTCCGCGTCGGCGCCGGCGGCCGCGCCAGAGACTTGGTCGCCCCGGGGGACTACTGCGGAGAGGGCGGCCGCCAACCCGGACCCTGGGACCGCGGCCACCGTCCGTCGTTCAGCGGTCGCGTAGCCGCGGTTCGAGCACGTCGCGAGCGGCTACCTTGATGGCACTCGTGCCGGGCGTCAGCGACGTGGTGTCGATCGCCACGGCGAACGGCGCCGCCGTGGTGGTGACGCGAGATGGCCGGGTGTGGAGCTGGGGCAGCAACGAGCAGAGCGGCCTGGGCCACGGCACCGAGGGCGGCTCTCCAAGCTCATCCCGTCGTAGCGTTGGCGCGCGACGAGGACAGCCTCACTTCCGACGCGCCTTCTGCGCCTCGACCATCGCGCCCACATCCGCCAGCAGCTTCTTCGCGTCGTAGACGATGCCGTCCTTGACCGTGTAGCGGACGCCGCCCACGCGTTCGACGCGGCCGGTGGCGTCGTTCAGACGCACGTGGCCGGTGCCGTACAGCACCTTCAGGTTCTGCAGCGGGTTCTGGTCCACCAGCACCATGTCGGCCAGCATGCCGGCGCGGACGATGCCGAACTGGAGCGGTTCGTTCTT
>JANNEJ010000677.1:0-2035 GCA_031378585.1 Acidobacteriota bacterium
CGTGCCGCACATCTTCGCACCGGATCATCCCAGCCTGTTCCACGCCTACGGCTACGCGCAGATGGAAGCGCATGCGGAATTGCTTGTGCGCCTCTACGCGCAGGCGCGCGGCCGCGGCGCCGAGTTCTACGGCGAGCAGTATCTCGACTCCGACAAGTGGGTGCGCACCAACGGCCTGCCCGACACGGCCAAGCAGTGGGCGGCGGGGCAGAGCGCGGAGTTCGCGCCGCTCATCGCGTCGTTTGCGCGCGGCCTCAACGCCTGGGCGGATGAGCACAAAGGCGAGCTCAGCGCCGCCGCGCAAGGCGTGCTGCCGCTCACCGTGGAGGACGTCTACGCGCACGGCCTGCGCGTGATCCACTACGACTGGATCGTGAGCCCGCGGCGGCTCGAAGGCCGGCTCGCACGCTGGGAAGACGAGGTGCATGGCTCGAACGAATGGGCGATTGGCCCGGCGCGCTCCGCCACCGGCAAGGCGCTGCTGATGAGCAACTCGCACTTGCAGTGGGGCGACATCCACACCTACTTCGAAGTGCAGCTCACCGCACCAGGGGTGACCTCCTACGGCGCCGTCTGGGTGGGCTTCCCGGTGCTGCGCCAGTGCTTCACGGAGTACGTGGGCTGGACGCAGACCACCAACAACCCGTCGGAATCCGACCTCTACAAGCTCGTGCTCAAAGACGGCGGCTACGTACTCGACGGACAGGTGAAGCCGTTTGACACCCACACCGAGACCCTGAAGGTGAAGCAGGCCGATGGCACGACGAAGGAAGAGCCGCTCGTCGTGCGGCGCAGCGTGCACGGCCCGGTGGTCGCCGAGCGCGGCGGTGCCCCAATTGCCATGCGCGTGGCGGCGCTGGATCGCCCGAAGCTCTTCGAGCAGTTCTGGCGCATGGGTCTGGCAAAGAACTTTGCGGAGTGGGACGCCGCGATGCGCATGCAGCAGCTGCCGCTCTTCAATACGGCCTATGCCGACCGCGACGGACACATCGCTTACGTCTACAACGCCACGCTGTGGAAGCATGCCACGGGCGACTACAGGTTCTGGCAAGGCGTCGTGCCGGGCGACAGGTCGGACCTCATCGGCACCGAGATCGTGCCATACGACGAGATCCCGAAAGTCGTCGACCCGCCTCAAGGCTGGGTGCAGAACTCGAACGACATGCCGTGGACGTCCACCTATCCGGCCACGCTCGATGCGACGAAGTTCGCAGCGGGATTCGCCGCGCCGCAGGGCATCACGCAGCGCGCGCAGCGCGGCACCCGTATTCTCAGCACCGCGCCCGAGAAGATGACCTTCGAGAACATCAAGGCGTGGAAGCTGTCGACGCGCGTCGAGACCGCCGATCAGTTCGTGGACGAGATCGTGGCCACCGCCGTGGCGAAAGGCACCGCTCGCGCCAAGCGCGCGGCCGACGTGCTCGCGAAATGGGATCGCCAGGCCGAAGTGGACAGCGACGGCATGCTGCTCTTCTACAAGTTCATGACCGCAGCCGGACCTGCGTTTGGCGAGATCGGCGGCTTCAAGGTGCCCACCGACGACACACGCCCGCTCGACACGCCGCGCGGGTTCAAGAATCCCGCCAAGGCGATGGCCGCGCTCGACACCGTGGCCGCCGAGGTGGAGAAGGAGTACGGCTCGCTCGCCGTGAAGTGGGGCGACGTGCTGCGCTTCCGCCGTGGCAGCGCCGACGTGCCCGGCAATGGCGCGCCGTCACAACTTGGCGCCATCCGCACGATTAGCGTCAGTCCTTTCAAGGACGGAAAGGTGGAGGCCGTGGCCGGCGACACGTTCTATGCGGTGATTGAGTACTCCACGCCGCAGCGCGCCGAGGTGCTGCTCAACTACGGCAACTGGTCCAAGAAGGGCTCGAAGCACGTCGAGGACCAGCTGCCGCTGGCCTCACGCAAGGAGATGCGGCCGATGTGGCGCACGAAGACCGAGATCGAGGCGAATCTGGAGAGCCGCAAGGTGTTTTAGAGCGCGGTGAAGAGTTGCGGCCACCATGCAGCGGCCCGAGCGTGGCTCAGCGCT
>JANNEJ010000685.1:0-2277 GCA_031378585.1 Acidobacteriota bacterium
GCGCCAACCGGCCGCGTCAGGTTCGAGCGGCTCACGAGGCGCGACGCGCCGGAGTCGTCCATTGCAGCCCTCGCGGCCGGTGCCGTGTCGTGTCTGATGCTCGGGCTGTGGACACACCCGCCCGACTATTGCGCGGAGATCGACCAGATCACCGCCGCGTTCGGCGACCTGATCGCGCAGATGCCGACCGTGCTGATGGGAGACTTCAACGCCGGGCCAAAGCTCGGCGAGTCGTACATCAAGGGCGGCGCGGTCTTCGGCCGGCTGGCCGAGCACGGACTGGTCAGTGCCTACCACGCGCACCACGGACTCGGGCACGGGCACGAGCAGCATGGCACCTACTTCCACCGCTTCCGGGCCCACGAGCCCTGGCACATCGACTACTGCTTTCTGTCTGCGTCGCTGCTGACGAAGGTGACCAAGGTTGACGTTGCCGCCGACGAGCGCTGGACGAAGCGAAGTGACCATCGCCCAGTGTCGGTGACGCTCACCATCTGTTAGCGCGGGCGACGTCTGGCCTGTCGTCCTCAGGGTCCATCCCGGAGGCGAAGCTCCGGCGTAGGACCTGTCCTGTCCCGCTTCGCTGATACCGTAGGGCTCGCATGGACCCGTTCGTCGAGCAGCTGAAGCATCTGTGTGCGGCGCACCCCACCCGCTCGAAGTGGGTGTTCGTGCCCACGCACGCGCTGGGCCGCACCCTCGGCGACCGCCTCGTGCTCGAGGGCACCAACTGGGCGAACCTCCGCTTCGTCACGCCCCTCACATCGCGCTGCGCATGGCGGCCGTTCGCCCTGACCAGCTCACGCCCGCCGCGTTCTCGTCGCCCGCGAAACACGCGGAGCTGCTTTCGTCTGTCAAGCGACCGGGGAAGCTGACGACCGGACGGTTTGGGGTTGGTGGAGTCAGCGGCCAACAAGGTGAGGCGAGTATTCGTGATTGACCATATACGGGTTATCGGCGATGAGTTCGAGGAGTTCCTGGCGGAACTCTACGGCTGCAGGGTTTGCAGTCTGTCTTGCGAAGGAGCCCCGGCGCCTCCGGCTGGGCGAATAGGCGTCGGAGCCAGCCTCGATGTTCTGCTGGTTGGCTGGAATCCGCAAGTGCGCGACTATGCCCGACAAGCCTCGTTGTCCTACGAAGGCTGGCGCGCCGAAGCGGCGTCTGAACTCGAGCGCGCCTCCGTCCCGTTTCGTCAACTCGTAGGACGGCTGCTTCCCTTGGGTGTGGAACTTGGCGGCGGCAGGGTCGCCAACACCCGGGTGTGGAAGTGGCCGACCGCCACCAAGACCAGTGGCGACTCCGCGCGCGCCGGAGTCTGTGCCGAAAAGCATCTCTGGAGGGGGGTGGAGCTTCTTCGCCCACGCCTCGTCCTGACCTACGACAAGAACGCCGCCGACTTCTTTCTCCGCGCAGCCACGGCGCGAGGCGTCCCGGTCGATCAACAGAACTCATGGCCGTCCGTGGTCGGATGGGCCGCACCACACCGAGCGTGGGGCTGGCCGATGGCCTTGCTGTTGATTACTGGAAAGCGAGACAAGACCCACGAAGAGATTGCCTTCATCAGCGACCGGGGCGCCAAACTTCTTGCGGAGTGCGTTCTATCGGAGCCAGCGCCGTAGCGAAGTGGCAGCTCGGATCGACGTGTGCTGTTGCGGCGGGACGTGTTGAGCGGGTTGGAGTCGCGAGTAGATATTCATATCCGTTGAAGCTGCCAGCGTCGGTCAAAGCCGCTCGAGCCCCTCCGCGAAGCTCGACTTGCCGGAGCCGTTGCGCCCCACCACCAGCGTGAGGCCGGGGCCGGGATGCAGCGGCAGCGTAGTGGCGGGCCCCACGCCGCGAAACCCGGAACGTTGGCCACGGCGTTTGCGCGTAGTCCGTTAGAATGGCGGTCATGAAGCCGCCCATCGACCTCGTGCTGCCGAAAGACGCCACGGCCGCTTTCTGCGCCAGATGGGGCGTCTCGGAGCTCTATGTGTTCGGCTCCGCGTCGCGCGGCGAGCTGCGCGACGACAGCGACCTCGATGTGGCCGTTCGATTTCGACCGGGCACTCGCTACAGCCTGTTCGAATTGGTCGACATGCAAGACGAGCTGTCAGTCATCGCCGGCCGCGCCGTGGATCTCTTCACGATTCGAGGGATCGAGCACATGCCGAATCTCGTGCGGCGGCAGTCGATTCTCGATTCGCTCGAGCTGGTGCATGCCGCGTGACGAAGTGCTGCTCGCCGACATCCTGCGCGACGCACGGCAGGCTGCGCGCGCGGCGGCAGGGCTGACCG
>JANNEJ010000748.1:0-7404 GCA_031378585.1 Acidobacteriota bacterium
CGGGTCAGCGACACCGCGCGGTCGATGGTCACCGAATGGGGCATGGGCGACACGCTCGGCGCCGTGAATTTCGCGGCCGACCGCCGGCCGCGCTTCCTGGATTTCGGAGGCGGCTCCGAACGCGGCCCCTACAGCGAGGAAACCGCGCGTGACATCGACCACGAGGTCCGGCGGATCATCGAACAGGCCCACGCGGAAGCCCGGCGGCTGCTGGCTGCGCACCGCGACGTGCTGGAACAGGTGACTCGCCGGCTGCTCGAGATCGAAGTGATGGACGGCGTCGAACTGCTCCGGTTCTTCCCGTCAAAGGCGGCGCCTGCCGCGCCCGAGCCGGCGGCGGTGATGGACGGAGCGCTACCAGGCTAGAGCGCGGGCTTGTCGGCGGCGTCTGGCCCGACGGCCGCTTCAGCCGCGGGCACAGCCGGTCCGGCTGTGAGTGCCGGCGCAGAACGGCTTCCTTGTCATGGCCCCGCTCCGGCACAGCGCGAAGGGCCGTTTGGCAATCGGGTACGCGTGTCCGTTCCAATCGACCAGCGTCACGTCCTCGCCGTCGACGAGAAGAGACCCGTTCTGCCGCACCTTGATCGTCGCCATGCAGGCAGTATAGCCCGCTGCACGGGCACAGTCGGACTGCCGCTACAATGCCTGCGTGCGCCGGTCGCTCGCTCCACTGCTCGTGCTTGCCGGTCTCACCTTCCTGGTGGGGCTCGGTGCACCCGCGATCACCGATTCCGACGAGGCCTTCTACGCTGAAGCGGCCCGCGAGATGGTCGAATCGGGCGACTGGCTGACGCCCCACTACAACTACGAGCCGCGCTTTCAGAAGCCGGTGCTCTACTACTGGTTCACGGCGGCCACAGTCGTCGTGACCGGCGCCACTGAGTGGTCCGCCAGACTCTGGGCCGCGCTCTCGGGCGTGGGTCTCGTTTTCGTGACCGCGGCGCTTGCGCGCCGGTGGTACGACGACGACACGGCGCTGCTGGCTGGCGCCGTCGTGGCCACGAGCTTCGGCTATGTGGCCCTCGGACGCATGGCGCTTCCGGACCTGCCGCTGGCCCTGTCGGTGACCGCGACGGTCGCCGCCTGTCTCGTCGCGATCGGAGAACGGGTCCCCCGTCCGCGGCTATGGCTGGTGGCCGCGGCCGTGTCGGCGGCACTCGGATTCCTGACCAAAGGGCCGCTCGCGATCGTGCTACCGGCCGCGGTCCTGTTCCCGATCATGCTCATCGAGCGCCGCGCCTCGCGGCTGCGCCTGTCCGACGTGGTCGTCGCGATAGCGGTCTTTGCGGCGGTGGCGCTGCCGTGGTACCTCGCCATGTGGTGGCGACACGGCAACACGTACCTCGAGGGCTTCTTCGTCGGCGACAACCTCGAGCGGTTTTCGACGGATCGCTTCAACGAGCCGCGCCCCTGGTGGTACTACGGCCCGGTCATCGTCGGGGGCGTCGTGCCGTGGGCGCCGTATCTGCTGCTCGGCGTCGGCGCGGCCGCGCGGTTGCTGACGGGGCGCGGCGGCGTCGGCAGCGTGGAGACGCGGCTGCTCCTGTGGGTGGTGCTGCCGGCGGCGATCTTCACGGCGTCGATTGGCAAACAGCCGCGCTACGTGCTGCCGCTGCTGCCGCCGATCGCGATCCTGATCGCGCACGGCATCGTCGACCGCACACGGGCGCGGCGTGGCCTGGATGGGGGGCTGTATCGCCAACAGCCCGACCGGGCTCTGCAGGCCGCGTCGCTTGCGGCCGGGGCGATTCTGCTGGTTGCGGCGGCCCTGCTCTGGCGCGCCCGCCCGCTCTTTGTGGACATCCCGGCGTGGCAGAGCATGGCGGCCGCGGCGGCGATCGGGCTCGGCGGAGCGATCGTCGTGCTAGTGGCGCTCTCGCGCGCGTGGCGGCACGCGCCGTGGGTGCTGGCCTGGGCGAGCGCCGTCGCGCTGCCGGCCCTCGTGCTCGGGGCACTTGGTGGTGGGCCGCAAGATGCGGTGCAGCGTGTCGCCCGTGCCGTGGTCGACACGCGTCAGGCGAATGAACCTGTCGGCGTGTCGCGCGTGTTCGTGCGCAATCTGCTTTTCTACACGGGCGTGAAGCAGATCGATCTGATTACCGACGAGCAGCTCACGGTGTTCCTGAGTCAGAGTGGGCACGCGCTTGTCGTCGTGCCCGCCGACGTGCTCGACCGGGTCGAGGCGGCCGGGGCCCCGCGGGCTGCGCGGCTGGCCGAGTTCCCGTATTTGAACGAGGCGGGTCTGCGGCTGCGGTCGTTCCTGTGGCCAGACCCCGCGCGCGACGTGCAACGCGTGCTGCTGGTGCGCACGCGCGGCGGGTCGGGCGACTAGGACAGACGCTGGCTAAGGCCGGCTGCGGACGTCGAGGCCGGCCAGGTCTGCTGGGGTCGTGTCCCAGAGCTTGCCGGGATTCAGAATGCCGCGAGGGTCGAACGCCTGCTTCACGCGCGCCATGAGTGCGATTTCCACGTCCGACAACTGCAGTCGCAGGTACGCCGCCTTGGCGAAGCCCACGCCGTGTTCGCCGGTGATGGAACCGTCCAGCGCCACCACGCCTTGTAAGAGCGCGTGCTCAGCCTCGCGAGCCCGTGCCATCTCATCGGCGTCGTCTGGATGGACCATGAGGTTGACGTGGATGTTGCCGTCGCCCGCGTGACCAAACGCCGCAATCAACAGCCCGTAGGTCGTGCGCACCCGCTCGACCAGCGCGAACAGGTCAGGCACGCGTCCCTGCGGCACCACCAGGTCGTGGTTGATCTTCCGCGGAGCGAGCGTGCGCAGCGCATGCGATAACTCGCGCCGGGCCTCCCACACCGCGTCGCGTTCGGCGGCGGTGGTGGCCGCCCGCACGCTCGTGGCCCTCGCCGACTGACAAGCGGCCGTCGCCAGGGCGGCGTCGTGCTCGACGGCAGGCGCGCTGCCATCGACTTCGACGATCAGCAGTGCCTCGGTGCCCGCCGGAGCCATAGGCCGACCCAGGTGTCGTGCGACCGCACCGAGCGAGGCGGCGTCGATGATCGCGAGCGCCGCGGGCACGACCCCGGCGCGCACCATGGCGCCAACCGATTCGGCCGCGGCCGCGACCGTGTCGTAGGTAGCGGCCAGCGTACGACGACTGCGCGGCAGCGGGACGAGACGCAGGGTTGCTTCAGTGATGATCGCCAGGGTGCCCTCAGAGCCCACGAGCACGTCGATGAGCGAGTACCCGGCCACGTTCTTCACGGCCTTTGACCCCGTGCGCAGCACCTCGCCGGTCGGCAGTACGGCTTCGAGCGCCAGCACGTAGCGGCGAGTCGTGCCGTACTTGAAGGCGCGCGGACCGCCGGCGCACTCGGCGAGGTTGCCGCCAATGGCGCACGCCGCCAGGCTTGCCGGATCAGGGGGATAGAAGAGGCCCCTGGCTTCGGCGGCCCGATGCAGGTCGCGCGTGACCACGTTGGGTTGCACCACCGCAAGCAGATTGGCCTCGTCGAGGTCGAGAATCTTGTCGAAGCGGGCCATGGCCAGCACGACGCCGCCGCGAATCGGCACGGCGCCGCCGGTGTAGCCGGTACCCGCGCCGCGCACCACGAGCGGCGTGCGCATGTCGTGGCAGAGCCGCGCGATGGCCGAGACTTCCGCCACCGAGCCGGGCGTGACGACAACCTCAGGGCGATGTCCGTGCCCGAGCGCGTCAGTTGCGTGGATGACCAGCGCGTCGGCCTCCGTCGTGACAAAGGCGTCGCCGACGATGGCGGCGAGCGAGGCGGCCAGGTCGTGCGGCACGGTCAGCGCGCCGGCGCGATTGAACTGCGCTCCCGGGCGTGCACGAACTCCTGGATGCGGGTGATGCCCTCGCGCAGGCGGTCGAGCGAGGTGGCGTATGAGATGCGCGCGAAGCCGGGCGCGTCAAAGCCCTCGCCAGCCGTGAGCGCGACGCGCGCCTCGGTCAGGAGCAGGTCGGCAAACTCCGCCGAGGTGCGGACGCCAACCGGTGCCAGCAGTTCGGCGATGTAGGGAAAGAGGTAGAACGCGCCGCCCGGCTTCAGGCACTCGACGCGCGGATCTTCGGTGAGCCACGCCAGGGTCTGGTCTCGACGCGCGCGGTACGCGTTCAGCATCGCGAGCACGGCGTCCTGCGGACCGGTCAGCGCTTCCGCGGCGGCCTTCTGGGTGATCGACGAGACGTTGGAGGTAGAGTGCCCCTGGATCGTGTTGCAGGCGGACGTGAAGGCCGGCGGCGCGATCGACCACCCGCAGCGCCACCCCGTCATGGCGTAGGCCTTCGACGCCGATCCGCAGATGACCGAACGGTCGCGGTGGCGGTCGACGAGCACCCTGACCAGATTGTGCGGCACCGGGTCGTAGATCAGCCGCTCGTAGCAGAGGTCCACGATAATCCACACCCCGGTCTTGGCGCAGTGGTCGGCGATGGCGGCGACGGCCGCTTCCGACATCACCGCGCCGGTCGGATTGCCTGGCGAATTGAGCACAATAGCCTTCGTGCGCGGTGTGACCAGCGCGAGGAGGTCACTGGCATCGACGGCGAACCCGGCGTCGCGCTGCGTGCGGGCCAGTACCGGTGTGGCGCCCATGAGCGCGATCTGGTCGACGATGGTTGGCCAGTACGGCGCGTGCGTGATCACTTCGTCGCCGTCTTCAAAGAGCGCGACCGCGGCGTTGAAGAGCGCCTGCTTGCCGCCGGCCGTGGCGATGACTTCCGCCGGGGTGAACCGGACGCCGTAATCTTCCAGGTACCGGTGGCAGACGGCCTCGCGGATGTCGGCGGCACCAGCCGCCGGGGTGTACTTCGTATACCCGGCGTCGATGGCCCGGTGGGCGGCGGCGCTGACGTTGGCCGGCGTCGGGAAGTCGGGTTCGCCCGCGCCGAAGTCCACGACGTCGACACCGGCGCGTCGCAGGCGGTCGGCCTCGGCGGCGACCTTCAACGTGGGAGACGGGGCGACACGGCTCATGCGGGCGGCCAGATTCATGCATTCCTCGGGGCGGTGTGCGGGTCGCGCAGCATCGCAAACTTCCGCCGCAGGCGTTCTTCGACAAGAAGCGGCACGAGCCCGCTCACTTCCCCGCCGAGCCGGAACACTTCCTTGATGAGCCGCGAGCTCGTGTAGGTCTAGGCCTCAGCCGGCATCATGAACATCGTGTCGATGTCGCCGCGCAGCCGGTGGTTCATGAGCGCCATCTGCGTCTCGTACTCGAAGTCGGAGACAGCTCGCAAGCCCTTCACGATCACGGCCGCGCCCCGGTCGCGCGCATAGTCGACGAGCAGGCCGTCGAACGTGTCGACCTCGATGCCGGCACGCCCGTGGAACACGTCGCGAATCATCTGCACGCGTTCGGCGGCGCTGAAGAGCGGCGCCTTGTTCTCGTTGACGAGGACCGCCACGATGATGCGATCGAAGAGCCGCGCTCCGCGCTCGATGATGTCGACGTGGCCATTGGTGATCGGATCAAACGATCCGGGAACGATGGCCAGTCGCGGCCCACTGCCGCTTGCGTTGCTCATGGCTCCCCCGCTGCACTCCTGTCCGTGTGCGTCACGGCCCGATAGGTGCTCAGCGCCGAATCCCCGGTCCGCCGTGTGCGTTCGAGGCGAAGGCCATCGGCCTCCGGCGCGGCGCGCCTGGACGAGTGCTCGAGGACCAGCCGGCCACCCTCGGCGAGCAGCCGGCCCGCCGCCGCCACCGCGTCGCAGATCCACGGCGCCGCGTACGGCGGGTCGAGCACCACGATGTCGAAGGGACCGCCCGCGTGCTCGCGCGTCAGCGCGTCTGGCACTATGCCGCGGATGATAACACAGCGGTTTTCGAGGCCGCACTGGCGCGCGTTGGCGGCCATCAACCGCACCGCACGCGCGTCAGAGTCGAGGCAGGTCACTCGGGCCGCGCCCCGGCTGAGCGCTTCGAGCCCGATGGCGCCCGTGCCGGAGCAGACGTCGAGTACGGTGGCGCCTTCGACCTGGCCGGCCAGAACATTGAAGAGCGTCTCGCGCAGGCGATCGGAGGTGGGACGCAGGCCATCCCAGGTGGGCGACGCGAGCACGCGTCCCTTGTGCGTGCCGGCAATGATCCGCATGAGCTACCCGACCGTGCCCAAGCCGAAGTGCCGCTGCCACACCCGTGCCACGTGCGCGGCGAGGGCGGCCGGAACGGCGTCGGCGTCAACCAGCGCGCGCGCGTCGCCGTGCGCGCGGTCGAGCAGGTCCACGTCGCGCACCGGATCGCCGGCGCGCAGCATGGGCACGCCCGACTGACGTGTGCCGAATACATCACCCGGACCGCGCAGCTCGAGGTCCTTCTCCGACAGCAGGAAGCCGTCGTCGGACTCGGCCATGGCCGCCAGGCGCGCCTTGGCCACATCGCTCCAGGGCGCGTCGTAGAGCAGGACGCACGTCGAGGCGTGGACGCCCCGGCCAATGCGGCCACGCAGTTGATGCAGCTGCGCGAGGCCGAAGCGTTCGGCGTGCTCCACGACCATCACGGTGGCGTTCGGCACGTCCACCCCGACTTCCACAACCGTGGTGCTGACGAGAATGTCGACGTCACCGGCAGAGAACCGGCGCATCACGTCCTCCTTTTGAGCCGGCTTCAGCCGGCCGTGGAGCAGCTCGACACGGAGATCAGGGAACACGTCAGCGGCCAGGTGCGCGCTCATGGTGGTTGCCGCTTTCAGGTCGGACGTCTCGGACTCTTCGATGATCGGATATACGACGTATGCCTGGCGGCCTTCGGCGACCTTGTCGCGCATCAGGCGGTACACCTCGTCACGACGCGACGCGGGCGTGACCAGCGTCTGCACGGGCTGGCGTCCGGGCGGGCGGTCGCGCATCACGGTCACGTCCATGTCGCCGCATGCCGTCAGCGCGAGCGTGCGCGGAATCGGCGTGGCGGTCATGAGCAGCACGTCGGGAAACAGACCCTTCTCGGCCAGCATCCCGCGTTGCACCACGCCGAAGCGGTGCTGCTCGTCGATGATGGCCAGCGCGAGCGCGTGGTAGGTGACGGCGTCCTGCACCAGCGCATGCGTGCCGACGATGAAGTGCACGGCGCCGCTGGCGACATCTGTGGCGAGCCGTCGGCGGGTGGCCTCGGTATTGCGCCCCGTCAGCAGACCGACGCGGAAACGGGTGCCGAAGAGCCACCGCTCGAGGGTGTGCGCATGCTGCTCGGCGAGCAGCTCGGTGGGCGCCATGAGCGCCGCTTGATAGCCGTTCTCCATCGCCACGATGCTGGCCATGAAGGCCACGAGCGTATTTCCGGAACCGACGTCGCCCTGCAGCAGGCGCTGCATGGGCCAGCTGCGCTGCATGTCGGTGACGATGTCGCGCACGGCATCGCGCTGCCCCGCCGTGAGCTTGAACGGCAGGACGTCACGCGCGCGCTGCCGCAGCGCGTCGTCAATGG
>JANNEJ010000752.1:0-2761 GCA_031378585.1 Acidobacteriota bacterium
GCCTGTTTGCCGCGCAAGGCGTGCTGGCCGCGCTTGTGGCCCGCAGCAACACCGGCCAGGGCCAGGTCGTCGACATCGGCATGCTCGATGCGACCGCGGCGCTACTGACCTACCAGGCCGGCAACTACTTCGCGACCGGCACCGTGCCAGGCCGGCTCGGCAACCGGCATCCCACGATTGCGCCGTACGAGACGTTTGCGACGGCCGACGGCGATCTGGCCCTGGCGGTCGGCAACGACAGCCTGTGGCAGGCCTTCTGCCGCGCGGCCGAGATGGCGGACCTGGCCGAAGACGCCCGCTTCGCCACCAACGCCCTGCGAGTGGCCAACTACGCCGCGCTCAAGCCGCGGCTCGACGCGGCCTTCGCGGCGCACAGCCGCGTCGACTGGACCGCGCGCCTGCTCGCGCACGGCGTCCCGTGCGGCGCCGTGCGCACGGTCGACGAGGTGTTTGCCGACCCGCAGATCGTCGCTCGCGAGATGGTCGCGACCGTGCCGCATGCCACGCTCGGCCAGGTGCGAGTCACCGGCGTGCCGGTGAAGCTGTCGGAAACGCCCGGCGACGTGCGCACCGGACCGCCCACGCTTGGACAACACACCGCCGCGATTCTCGACGAGCTGGGATACGATGACCAGGCCGTCCGCGCGCTGGCCGACAGCGGCGCGGTGCGGCTCTGACCATGGATATTGCTCAACTGCGCAAGAGTCTCCTGCAGGCCATCGAAACCGCCAAGCGCGACGGCGTGGCCAAGCGCGCGCGGGCCGACGAGGCGACGCGGCTCTACGAGAAGTTCCTCGAGACCACGGCAGTGCCGGTCTTCCGGGCGATGGCCGGTGCGCTCAAGGGCGAAGGGCTGCCGTTTGAAGTGATGACGCCTCTTGGCGGCGTGCGCCTCGTGCCGGAACGTCAGCGCGAAGACGGCATCGAGCTGTCGCTCGACGCCACGCTCGATCCGCCGGCGCCGGTGCTGAGCGTGCTGCGCTCGCGCGGCAGCCGCACGGTGCGGCGCGAGCGGCCGCTGACCGACGCGCAACGCGTCGAGGGCGTGACCGACGAGGACGTGGCGCGCGTGCTGATTGAAGAACTGCGGCCCTGGCTCGAGAGATAGGGGCTAGGGACTCGGGGCTCGGGCGTGCGGTCGTCACGCTGGACATTGACCAGTCTTGATTTAGTGCGTTTCGATCGTGTTTTGGCCGCTGGACGGCAGCAAGCCCCAGCCCTTAGACTGGAGGACCTAGCCCCTCAGCACCTAGGCAAGTCGTTCCACGAACGAAGTGTCGATGCCTTCGCGGCGCAGCAGCGCCAGCAGCCCCACCTTGTCGTCGGCCTTGCGATAGGCTTCCCGCACGTCCACCGCGCCGCTCTGCACAAACGCCACGAGCGCGTCGTTCAAGGGCGCCATGCCGAGCTTGCGGCCGCTGTCGATGGCACGCGGCAGCTGGGCAATCTGGCCGTCGCTGACGAGCGCCGCCACGGCGTTGGTGTTCAGCACGAGCTCGCGCGCGGCCAGGCGGCCACCGCCGGCCTTGCGCAACAGAACCTGTGCCACCACGCCGCGCAGATGTTCGGCGAGCGCCGCCCGCACGTTGCGGCGCTGTTCCGAGGGGCAAAGGTCCACGAGGCGTTCGAGCGCGGCGGTGGCCGACGCCGCCGTGACCGATACGAACACGAGCAGGCCCGAGCCGGCCGCGTCGAGCGCGGCTTGCAGCACGTCGGGCGAACGGAGGTCCTCGATGACGAGCACGTCGGGGTTCTCGCGCAGCGCCATGCGCGCGGCCGTGACGATGTCCGACGCGCTGCCGCGCACTTCGCGCTGGCTGATGAGCGAGCCGCGGCTCTCGTGCACGAGGCGGATCTGGCCCTCGAGCGTGACGACGTAGTCGTTGCGCTGGCGGTTGATGAGGTCGACGTAGGCCGAGACGAGCGTGGACTTGCCGCTGGCGCGCGGCCCGGTCACGATGACGAGTCCCTCGGGCTCCATCGCAAGCGCCTGGATCTCGCGTACCAGACCCAGCTGCTCGGCCGAGGTGGCCTTGGCCGAGATCATGCGGAGCAGGGCGCCCGGTCCGCGATAGTCGCGGAAGGTCGTGATGCGCACGCGGCCCACGTCGGCCAGGTCGCGGATCCACTCGGCGCTTTCCTTGTCGCGCGCGCCTTCCGGCGCCAGTTCCAGCACCGCCGCTTCGACGTCGCCGCTAGAAAGCGCCGGCTCGCCGTCGAGCAGGCGGATGTCGCCATCGACGCGCACGGCGGGCCGCGCCTGCGTCGTGAGGTAGAGCGCCGACGCACCGCGAGCCGAGGCCAGGCGGAGCAGGCGTTCGATGCCGCCGGGACGCGTGGTGCCACGCGCGGCGCCACCACCGGAGCGCGCCGAGTCGCGAGTGAGCGACAGCACCACCGCGGGCACCGCGTCGGGACTGTCGAGACGCGCGCTGTCGTGCGGGTGGTCGCCAAGGCCTGACGTGGCCAAGCCAGGCAGTGTGGGCTGCGGTTCGGGCGACGCGAAATGCACCGATTCTGGCGATGGGGCCTCGTAGCGCGCCGGTGGCGGCGCGCTGTGGCGCACCGGGTGCGTGGCCTGCGGCGCCGCCGCAGGCTCGTGGCGATAAGCGACGCGCGGCTCCGCCGCAGCCACTGCAGATGAAGGCGGCGGCAGTGCGGCCGGTGGCGGCGGGGCCACAGGCGGCGCGGGTAGGTCCTGCAGACGGACGGCCGGCGCAGGCTGCACGGCCAGCGCAGCCTGCATCGCTGGCGTCGCTGG
>JANNEJ010000758.1:0-2283 GCA_031378585.1 Acidobacteriota bacterium
GAGCGACCCCAGGTAGATCCCTGCTGCCTCGGGAGTACCTAGCACTTCGAACAGAAAGTGGTGGCCGCCGGAGGTGAGCCGGTGGTGGTGACTCGGCTCGATCCGCCGCGCCAGGTCGAGCATCGCTCTCCCCATTTCCTCCCGGACGGCCACCACTTTCTGTTCGCAGCGCTTGGTACTCCCGAGGCAGCAGGGATCTACCTGGGGTCGCTCGATGGCGGCACCCCCACGCGCTTGACCGCGGCGGATTCGGCCGGTGCCTTCCTTCCGCCGGACTGGGTGACGTTCGTGCGGCAGGGGACGCTCGTGGCACGCCGGCTGGACCTCGCTCTCGGGACGTTAACCGGCGATCCCGTCACGCTGGCCGATCGCGTCCGGGGCTTCGCCGTGTCAGGCGCGGGCCTGGTCGCCTATCGCGCCGGCGGCGGCGCATTGCGACAGCTCACGTGGGTCGACCGGACGGGCAAGGTCGTGGGCGTCGCCGGCGAGCCCGACGTGAATGCTCCATTGAGTCCCGAGCTGTCGCCCGACGGCCGGCGCGTGGCGATGTTTCGCAGCGTGCAGGGCAATTTGGACATCTGGCTGCAGGACCTCGTCCGCGGCGGGCTGACCCGCCTGACCTTCGACGCCGCCCAGGAAAGCACTCCCGTCTGGTCGCCAGACGGGATGCGGATCGCGTTCGTGTCGGACCGCCTCGGCGTCTACGATCTCTACCAGAAGCCGTCGAACGGCGCGGGTGTTGAGGAAGGGCTGCTGACTTCGTCGATCACCAAGGCGCAACAGGATTGGTCGGCCGATGGCCACTGGCTGCTGTACTACGAGATCAACCCGACGACCGGACGCGATCTCTGGGCGCTCGACATGACCAGCCGGGACCACACGCCGAGCGTCGTCGCCAACACGCCCGCAGAAGAAGTGCTGGCGCAGTTCTCGCCGGACGGGCGTTGGGTGGCGTATCAGACCAACGAGTCTGGCCGGTTCGAGGTGGTGGTGCAGCCGTTTCCCGGCGCGGGCGGCAAATGGCAGGTGTCGACCAGTGGCGGCGTGGCGCCACGCTGGCGCGCCGACGGCAAGGAACTCTACTTCCTCGCGCCCGACGCGACCATGATGGCCGTGCCCATCACGGCCGCGGGCCCGTCGCTCGAGGCCGGCACACCGGTGGCGCTGTTTCCGGCGCGCATCTTCGGCGGCGGCTCCCTGGCGGCGAACCACCCGAATTACGCGGTCGCGCGCGACGGCCGGTTCCTGATCAACCAGCCGGTGGCGGATGCCACCGCTGCGCCGATCACGCTGATTCTGAACTGGAATCCCGACGCGAAGAAGTAGCCGCGCGCGCAGGAACGACCGGCGCGTCAGAGCAGGTACGCCTCCAGGCATTGGTCAATCCGCGCGAGTTGCTCGTGCGACAGTTCGCCCAGCAGTCCGCGCAGGCGGCCCTTCCGCACCTGCCGGATGCCTGGAATCACGGCGTAGCTGTCTTTGCCGGAAAAGCTGCCGACCGCCACGCGCAGCGGCCAGATTTCAGGCGCGATGCTCGACGTCGGGACGACCACGACGGTGTTGAGCAGGTCGTTGTGGGCCGTGCCCGAGACCACGATGCCGGGACGGACCTTGCCCATTTCGGGTGGGCTCGTGTCGCTCAAGTCCACCCACACGACGGTGCCGCGCTTCATGGCGAGTCGGACTCGACGTCGTCTACGAGGGGCGCAGACTCCCAGAGATCCGTCGCGGCCCGTTCGTCGGGGTTCTCGTCCAGGAACCGCTGATAGGCCGTTGCCGCTGCCCGGAGCTCGCGCGCCCGGTGCTCGCGCTCGATCAGACCGCGCACATATCCGGAAATGCTCTGGCCATCGGGCTTCAAGCTAGTCACCTTCTTGACTAGCTCTGACTCTAGCTTGATAGTAGTCGCAGACATACCTGAATGGTATGCCGTCGGTATCCATTGTCAACCCTAGCGTTGATCGTCGGCGAGCGACGGGCGAAGCCCGAGCGGACCCGCCCTAGTCCCTAGTCCCCAGCCCCTAGTATTTCGGCTGGCTCGGATCCACCTGCTCCACCCAGGCGGTGATGCCCCCGGTAAGGTTGTGGACGTTGGTGAAGCCCTGCTGGCGCAGGAACGCCGCGGCCTTGGCGGAGCGGCCGCCCATCTTGCACTGGCACACGATCTCGACGTTCGGGTCGAGTTCGCCCACCCGAGCCGGCAGTTCGCCGAGCGGAATCAAGGTGGAGCCGGCAATCCGGTTGATCTGGTATTCCTGCGTCTCGCGCACGTCGAGGATGAAG
>JANNEJ010000780.1:0-2511 GCA_031378585.1 Acidobacteriota bacterium
CCCGAAGTTCCGCGGCGACCTGCTGGCCTCGGCCGCTGTCACGGGCGCCATGCGCCAGGGCCTGGTGGAGCCCTCGCGCTACCCGCGCAATCCACTCGACGTGCTGGCGCAGCAGATCGTGGCCATGACGGCGATGGATCACTGGTCGGTCGATGAGCTCTTCGCCGCAATCTGCGGGGCCGCGCCATTTGCGGCGCTGTCGCGACGGGTGTTCGACGGCGTGCTCGACATGCTCTCGGGCCGCTATCCCTCCGACGAGTTCGCGGAACTGCGGCCGCGCGTCACGTGGGACCGCGTGAACGGCACCATCGCCGCGCGCGAGGGCGCCAAGCGCGTCGCCATCGCCAATGCCGGCACGATTCCGGATCGCGGGTTGTACGGCGTGTTCCTGTCGAGCGGCGGCAGCGCCACTCGTGCCGGCGGCGCCCGCGTGGGCGAACTCGACGAGGAAATGGTGTTCGAGGCCCGCGCCGGCGAGACCTTCCTGCTGGGCGCATCGACGTGGCGTATCGACCAGATCACGCACGACCGCGTGCTCGTGTCGCCGGCGCCTGGTGAACCCGGCAAGATGCCCTTCTGGAAGGGCGAGGGCCCCGGCCGGCCGGTCGAGCTGGGCCAGGCCATCGGCAAGCTCACCCGCGAACTGCGCGCGGCCCCGCGCGGCGAGGCGCTGAGCCGGCTGGCAAACGACCACGGGCTCACGCCGGGCGCCGCCGACAACCTGCTGCAGTACCTCGACGATCAGCAACGCGCCGTGGGCGTCGTGCCCGACGACCATACGATCCTCATCGAGCGGTCAACCGACGACATCGGCGACTGGCGCCTGGCGGTGCTGTCGCCATTCGGCAGCCGGGTGCATGCACCGTGGGCCATGGCGGTCACGGCGATGCTGCGGCACGAGCGCGGCCTCGACGCCGAGGTGATGTGGGCGGATGACGGCTTCGTCGTGCGCGTGCCCGACAGCGACACCCCGCTCGACACGGCGCTGCTCTTGCCCGACCCTGACGACGTGGAGCGCCTGGTCGTGGCGCAGCTGGGATCGACGGCGATGTTCGCGGCGCGCTTCCGCGAGGCCGCCGGTCGCGCCCTGCTGCTGCCGCGCCGCCGTCCAGGCATGCGCGCACCGCTCTGGCAGCAGCGCAAACGCGCCGCCGATTTGCTGGCGGTGGCGGCTCGCTTCGGATCGTTTCCCATGATCCTCGAGACCTACCGGGAATGTCTGCGCGACGTGTTCGACGTGCCGGCACTGGTGGCGCTCCTGACCAAAGTGCGGAGCCGGGCGGTGCGCGTGCACACGGTGGACGCCCGCACGTCGTCGCCGTTTGCGGCGTCGTTGCTCTTTGGCTACGTGGCCAACTACCTGTACGACGGCGACGCGCCCCTGGCCGAACGCCGCGCGCATGCGCTGTCGGTCGATCAATCCCAGCTGGCCGAGCTCATCGGCGAAGGCGAGCTGCGCGCGCTGCTCGATCCCGAGGCGCTGGCGGCGGTCGATCGCGATCTACAGCAGTTGCCGGACCGCTACCACGCACGATCGGCCGACGCCGTGCACGACCTGCTGCTACGCCTGGGCGATCTCACACCGGACGAGATCTCCGCGCGCGCGCAGCCGGGCGTCGCCGCCGAGGCGGTCTCGACGCTCGTGGCGGCCCGCCGTGTGCTCCACGTGCGCATCGGCGGAGAGCGGCGCCTCATCGCCGTGGAAGACGCCGCGCGGTATCGCGATGGCCTCGGCGTCCCTTTGCCGATGGGACTGCCGGTCTCGCTGCTCGAGCCGGCACTCGTCGCCGCCGGCGATCTGCTGCGCCGGTACGCGCGCACCCACGGTCCGTTCACGACGGCCGAGGCGGCCGGGCGATTCGCGCTGGGCCCATCGATGGCCGACGCCACGCTGCGGCGACTGGCCGAATCGGGCCGGGTCGTCGAGGGCGAGTTTCGCCCGGGCGGACGCGGCCGCGAGTGGTGCGATACCGAGGTGCTTCGGTCGCTGCGCCGGCGCTCGCTGGCGATCCTGCGCCAGGACGTCGAACCAGTGGAGCCGCACGTGCTGGGGCGCTTCCTGGTCGGGTGGCACGGCCTCACGACCCCGCGCGCGGGTCTCGATGCGTTGCTCGACGCCATCGAGCAGTTGCAGGGCGCGCCGCTGGTCGCGTCGGTGCTCGAACGAGAGGTGCTGCCGGCGCGCGTGGCCAGCTACACGCCGGCGCAACTCGACACGCTCGTGTCGGCTGGCGAAGTGATCTGGGTGGGCGTCGAGCCGCTCGGCGAACGCGACGGACGCATCGCCCTCTACCTGGCCGACCAGCGCGCCGCGCTCATGCCGCCGCGGCCCGAGGCGGGCGGCCTGGCGGAGCGCGAAGCCCACATCGTGGCCGTGCTCCGCCGACAGGGCGCGGCGTTCTTCGGACCCCTGCATGATGCGACGGGCGGCGGATTCCCGAACGAGACCGTGGACGCGCTTTGGAGCCTGGTGTGGAAAGGCCTCCTCACCAACGACACGCTGCATCCGTT
>JANNEJ010000650.1:0-1855 GCA_031378585.1 Acidobacteriota bacterium
CGAGAGGCGCGCGCGAGAGGCGAGCGTTGACACGCCCGGAACCCATCCTCTACGATCGCCCCGTCGAGCCACTCAGTGTGAGACTCTGCCAGTTCGACCAAGCCGCGGGCCACCGCGGCTTTTCCATTTCCCCGCGGGAACACGCCGTCACAGGAGCCGCCGCATGGCGATCGCTGAAGGATTCGTCACGACATCAGACGGGGTGCGTCTCTACTTCCGCCAAGTGGGCCGCGGCACACCCTCCGTCGTCGTTCCCAACGGCCTTTACTACGTCGACGACCTGGCGCCGCTGTGGCAGGATCGCGCGGGAATCGTTTTCGACCTGCGTAACCGAGGCCGGTCCGATGTCACCACCGCCCCGGAGGGGCTCGGCCGTGGCGTGCTCAACGACGTGGACGACCTGGAGGCCGTGCGGGCCCACTTCGGCCTCCCGCGTATCGACCTCGTCGGCCATTCGTATGTCGCCCTCGTCGCTCTTCACTACGCCGTGACCCATCCGAACCGCGCGGGGCGAGTGGTGATGATCAGCCCTCCGGGTTACGGCGTGGGCCACGAGGCCCCACCGCCGCCAGACGCCGTTGCACTCGAGATGTTTCGGCGACTCGGCGCGCTTCGGCTCGCGCCGCCATCAGATGACGCGGTCGCGCGGTGTCGCGCCTTCTGGGAGGTACTCGCGGCCCTCTATGTCGTCAATCAGACCCTGACGCCGGCCGTCGCGGCGTGGGGCCGCTGCGACCAGCCGAACGAGCGCGCGTTCATGGCCTATTGGAACGCGCACGTCGAGCCGTCGCTGAAGCAGTTGCCCACCAGCACCGACGACCTCGCCGGCGTGACGGGTCAGACGCTGGTCGTCCATGGCACGCACGACCGGAGCGCGCCGCACGCAGCTGGACGCGCATGGGCGGCGCGGCTGCCCAATGCGCGGCTCTTGACCGTGCCTGACGTCGCACACGCGCCGTGGCTCGAGGCGCCGGGCGTGGTCATCCCTGCGCTACAGGCGTTCCTCGACGGTGCCTGGCCGGCCGCCGCCGAGCGCTCGCCGACGTAATCGCGGCTAACGCAGGCGCGCCGTGCGTGCCTTGATCGCAGCAGCCATCGCCGTGTAACGCTTCGCGTCAGGCGCGTTCGGGGCCACCGCATCCCGCTCGAGGTCCGCGGCCATCTTGTCGAGCTCGTCGAGCACGGGCGACCTGCGGGCATCACCCTTGTCGAGCGCCGCGCGCAGCGCCTTGGCTCGCGCCGGCTCGATCGTCTTGTGCCGTTCGAGTTGATCGAGATACGCCTTGGCCACGACGAAGCTCGGCGGCCACTTGTAGGTCGGCTGGTTCTGCGAGTTGAATTCCTCGAAGCGCACCAGGTTGGCCGCGGCCAGTTCGTTCTCGCTCAGGTACTCGCTGGGCAGCAGTTTGAACACGTCGATGCCGCGCGAGATCTCGGCGCCGTAGATCTGGCCGTTGTACCAGTACGACGACCAGTACCCGCCGGTCACCAGTTCGGTGGCGTTGATGGGGCCGCGATCGAAGTACGCGATCTCGACTGGCGTCGTGGAGTCGGTGAAGTCGAACACCGACACGCCGCCCTGATACCACGACTGCACCATGATGTCGCGCCCGGGCACGGGAATGAGCGACCCGTTGTGCGCCACGCAGTTCTCGGTCTCGCCCTGTGCCGCCGGCATCTTGTAGTACCCGCGGTGCACGAGCTTCTTGTCGACGATGTCGTAGATGGCGTCTGCACCCCAGGTGATCGGGTCGGTAGCGCGGCAGCGCGGACGGCCGCCGCCGCCCCATTCATCGGTGAAGACCACCTTGGTGCCGTCGTTGTTGAAGGTGGCCGAGTGCCAGTAGGCAAAGCC
>JANNEJ010000870.1:0-2989 GCA_031378585.1 Acidobacteriota bacterium
CTGGAGCGCCGGCTACATGCCGGCCGCCTATCAGGGCACGCTCTTCCGGTCCACCGGCGATCCGATCGTGGACCTGAAGCCGCCGGCCAGCGTGACACCGCAGGATCAGCGGGTGCGGCTCGACGCGCTGGCGCGCCTCAACGAGCTCGACATGGAAAAATTTCCGGGGAACAGCGAGCTGGCCGCGCGCATCTCGTCCTACGAGCTCGCCTACCGCATGCAGGGCTGCGCGCCCGAGGCGGTGGACACGACGAGCGAGACCGACGCCACCAAGCAGCTCTACGGCCTCGACGACACGGTGACCGAGCCCTTTGGCCGGCAGTGCCTGATGGCCCGGCGCCTGGTCGAGCGGGGCACCCGCTTCGTGCAGGTGTTCTCGGGCGGTGTCGGCAACCAGAACGTGGACACCTGGGACGCGCACGGCGACGTGAAGGCGAACCACACGCAGCACGCCGCCGAAACCGACAAGCCCGCGGCGGGCCTGCTGCGGGACCTGCGCGCGCGCGGGTTGCTCGACTCCACCCTGGTCATCATGCATTCCGAGTTCGGCCGCATGCCGATCTCGCAGCGGGGCACCGGGCGCGATCACAATCCCGGCACCCAGACCGTGCTCATGGCCGGCGCGGGCATCAAGGGCGGCCAGGTGATCGGCGCCAGCGACGACTTCGGCTACAAGGCGCTGGAGCAGCCGATCTCGTACCACGACCTGCACGCCACGATGCTGCACCTGCTGGGGCTGGATCACAAGAAGCTGACCTACCGGTTCACCGGGCGCGACATGCGCCTGACCGACGTCTACGGCACGCTGATCCCGCAGATCGTCACCACGTAGTCGCGCTCATGTACCTTGTCGTCCACACCGTTGTGGATACACTCTTCGCCGGGTCGTCAGGTCTGCCGACCTCACAGCCAATGTCAGGAGATGCGTCATGAATCGTCGGTCGTTCTTGCAGCAGTCGGGCGCGTTTGCCGGAGTTGGCCTGGCCGGCCTCGCCGGATGCGATAGACGCGGGAGTGCTCCTGCGCCGGGCGGGGTACAGGCGCTGCCGTTTTACGATGCGGTGAGGCCGATTGTGCCGATACGGGCGCATGTCGACCGGCTCATCCAAACGACGGTGTGCCTGCGGCCATTTCGCGCCGCCGGGCCAAGGACGGACGTCGAGCATGTCGGCAACAAGGTCGTCGTACACAACTTCGGGCACGGCGGAAGCGGCTGGTCGCTGTCGTGGGGGGCGGCTGAGATTGCGGTCAAGAAGGCTCGTGCAGCTGCGACCGGAAGCCGCGACGTGGCGGTGATCGGTTGCGGAGCACTCGGCTTGACGGCGGCGATCACGGCGCAACAAGCAGGACTGCGCGTGACGATCTTTGCGAAGGAACGTCCGCCCTACGTGCGGTCGTCGAGGGCGACGGGCGTGTGGAGTCCAGACTCGCGCATCGCGTTGACGTCGGCTGCGGCGCCGGAGTTCGCCGCAGAGTGGGAACTGATGGCGAGGACGTCGTTTGCCATGTACCAGAGCTACCTCGGCCTGCCGGGCACGCCGATTGAGTGGACGGATGCGTACACGCTCTCGGACACCGCACCGTCAGAAGGCAACCGGGCTGAACGACGAGGGGCGAGCCCGAGCCCGGAGCCAGGGACGCGGCCGGAGGGCTCCGCGACCCGTGACTTTGCGCACTACGAGCCGCGCATCGCCGACATCACGCCGGACTCGCAGGAGTTGGCACCGGGGACGCATCCCTTTCCCACGAAGTACACGAGTCGAACATCGCGGATGACCTTCAATGTCGCCGACTACTCGCGGCAGCTGATGAACGACTTCCTGATTGCCGGCGGCGTGATCGAGACACGGGAGTTTCAGTCGCCGCAGGACGTGGCGTCGGTGCCGCAGAGGGTGATCATCAATTGCCCTGGGTATGGCGGCCGAAAGCTCTGGTCGGATGAGAGCATCGTGCCGGTGCGGGGGCAGATCGCGTGGCTGATTCCGCAGGAAGACGTCCACTACAGCCTGCTGTACAAGGACCTGAATGTGGTGGCGCGGCGGGACGGCATCGTCGTGCAGCCGATTCCCGGTGGCGACGACTATGGCTGGAACGATGCCAACGAGGAACCGAACCGGCAGGAGGCTGAAGCGGGGGTCCTGCTGCTCAAGGAGCTCTTCGATCGCATGGCGGCCATGCGGTCGTGAACGGCACGCCATGCGAGACGAGGACGCTGCAGCTACTTCGTCACGGCCGTGAAGTACGCGGGGAGATCGCGCTTGGTGTCCTCGAGGATCTCGACGACCGCCTGTCGATCCGCGAGCGACAACGAACGGTAGCGTGGCTCGCGGGCCTCGCCGGCGAGCACATGCCACATCCGCTCGTAGTTCGGCGCCTTCGCACGCGGCGGGAGCGCGTCGAAGGCTGGTGAGTTGATCAGATAGCTGGACGGGTACTCGAGCAGGCGCCGATCGAGATCGAGTTCGAAGAGCGATCGCCCCTTGCGATCCCGCGGACCGCGGGCCGACATCCGCTCGGCGAACCCCGACCGGCCGCGGACCGGACTCGGCAGCGGTGCTTCATCGACGAGCAACATGTAGTCCACGACTTCCTCGGCCACGCCGCGCATCAGCGTGTCCACCATGGCCGACTGTCCCGGCACCGCGGTGGCACCGGGATGCAACGCCGGATCGGCGGCGCGTGCTTCCCACGACGCGCGCGTCAGCAGGTTCGTCAGGTGCGTCTGGTGCGAGAACGTCAACAGGGCCGCGATGTCGCTTGACGCCGCAGGGAACCCGCCGGGTTCGAAGAGGCCGGCGACCGAGGCCAGGCTTCCGCCCGGATGGCCGTCGAGTGCCGGCACCCGGTTGCCGAGGTGCGTCGCTGCGGCGCTCTGACCCGTTTCGAACCAGCCACCGTATCGATAGGCGACTGGACTGCGATGATCCGTCGTGACGTGCTTCACGTGCCTGTCCTCGTCGCCGTCCCTGGTCGCGCTGAACATCAGCAG
>JANNEJ010000877.1:0-3997 GCA_031378585.1 Acidobacteriota bacterium
ACGCATTTGCATCGAGGCCGATCTCTGGATGGAGGCACCGGGCCCGCGCCACGCTTGCCATCGTTGTGGCGACCGTGCTGCTGCTGGCCGGACTGGCGAATGTCGCGCAGCGGGCGACGCAAGACGACGTCGAAGACGGCGTGCTCTGGGTGCAGCGGTCCACCGGAGTCGTAGCCGCTGACGTCGATCCGCGGTCGCCGGCCGGCAAGGCTGGCATCCGCCCCGGGGACGTGCTGCTGGCCGTCGACGGCCAACCCATCGAAGTTCGCGACGACGTCTACGCCGTGCAGCAGTCGGCGGTGCGCGGCGCCCGCCACACCTACACCGTGCTCACCCTGGGCGACCGCCGTGTGGCCCAGGTGGCCCTGGCCCCGATCCCGCGCGGTGTCGGCGGCCTCTACTACGTGCTGGCGGCAGTCGGCATCTTCTCGCTGCTCGTGGGCGTTACAGTTCGCGTCAGACGGCCCAACGACCAAGCCACGCTGCACTTCTTCTGGCTCTCGGTTGCCTTCTTCGGCGTGTTCACGTTCTCGTTCTCGGGACGCCTCGACCGCGTCGACTGGATGTTCTACTGGGCCGATCAGGTGGCGACGCTGCTTCTGCCGCCGCTCTTCGTCCACTTCACGCTGGTTTTCCCCGAGCGTCCCCGAGTTCGCGTGCTGGCAGGCCTGGCGGCCTCCCGGTGGCCCCTCTTGTATGCGCCGCCTGCCCTGCTCGGCGCAGCCCGCGCTGTGGCCCTCGCGCGCGCCTCGGAAGACCCAGCCGGTCTGATCGGTGCGATTGCGCGGCTTGACCGCATCGAGCCGCTGTATCTGGCGGTCTACCTGCTGTGCGGCCTGGGCATCTTGACGCTCGCACTCGGTCGCGCGCGGTCTACCACGGCGCTTCGCCAGTTGCGGTGGATCGTGTGGGGCACGGCCATGGGCGCGGGGCCGTTCATCATCGCGTATGCCGTGCCGTTTGCCTTCGGTGCCACGCCCTCGCTCGCGATGCAGTTCACGGCCGTGCCGCTCGGCCTCATGCCGCTCGCGTTTGCATCGGCGATCGTGCGCTACCGGCTGATGGACGTCGAGATCATTCTGAAGCGCCTGCTCGTCTATACCGCGGCGCTCGGCGCGATTGCCTCCATCTACGCGGTGATCGTGCGTGCGACTGGCGGCTACTTCGTCTCCACCGAAGACGACCACCGGTGGGTCATTGCCGCCCTGGCCACGGTGGTGGTGCTGCTGCTGGCCAAGCCCGTAAAAGACGCGGTACAGAGCGCCATCGACCGCGTGTTCTATCGCGACCGCTACGACTATCGCCGCGCGCTCGTGGGTTTTGCGCGTGAACTCAACACCGACCTCGACCTCGACCGTCTGGCCGAACGTCTGTTGTCGCGCGTCAAGGACACCCTCGTCGTCGATCGTCTGTGCCTGATGTCGGGCACGGGCTTCGGCGCGTTCGAGGCGATTCGGCACGACGGCTTCGATCGGCAGCCGCCCGCGATTGCACGCGGGACCGCCGTGGCGGCGCGTCTCGCCGAAGGTCAGGTCGTGCGCCTCGACGACCCCATGGCGGCCGCCCGCTATCCCGCCGAAGAGGTCGAGTTCTGGCGTGACGCGGAGCTCTACTACTTCGTGCCCTGTGTGTCGAAGGGCGTCTCAATCGCCGTGCTCGCGCTGGGCCGGCGGGACAACGGCGAACCGCTGACGACCGAGGATGTCGTGCTGTTGACCGCCATGGCGGGCCAGGTGGCTACCTCGATCGAGAACGCCAGGCTCTACCAGGAGCTGCACCTCAAGGCCGCCGAGTTCGACCGCCTCCGTGCGTTCAACGAACACATCCTGGAATCGCTTGACGACGGACTGCTCGTGGTCGGCGGCGATGGCGCGGTCGTGCACTGGAATCATGCCCTCGAACGGATCTACGGCCTCCGCCGTGGCGAGGCCGTGGGGCGCGGTCTCGATGTGCTCTTCGAACCGGCGGTCGTGGCCGCCGTGCAGGCGGCTCGCGCGGTCTCGCCTGGTGGCGGCACCGAGTACCGCGTGCCGCTCGACGCGCGCGGTCCGCAGGCCGGCACACGATTGCTCGTCAACATCACCACGGTGCCGCTGCTGCCGTTGCCGGGCCGCGAATGGGCCGGCACGATCGTGATGTTCGAAGACGTCACTGCGCGGGCGCACCTCGAGGAGCAGCTGCGCGTGTCGGAACGCATGGCCTCGTTGGGACTGCTTGCGGCCGGTGTGGCGCACGAGGTGAACACGCCCCTGACCGGCATCTCGAGCTATACGCAGATGCTGCTCGAACAGGCCGACCCAGACGACCCGCGGACCAAGGTGCTCGAGAAGATCGAGCGCCAGACGTTCCGAGCGGCGCGCATCGTGAACGGCCTGCTCAACCTGTCGAGGCCTTCGGGCGTGGAGGACGGCGACCGTACGGTCGTCGACCTCAACACTGTAGCCACCGACGTGCTCGCGCTGCTCGAGCACCAGTTCGACAAGGGTCGCGTGCGCGTGCGGCGCGAGCTTGCCGACAGGCCGGTGCTGGTGTCGGGCTACGAGTTCAAGCTTCAGCAGGTGTTCCTCAACCTGTTCCTCAACGCCCGCGACGCCATGGCAAGTGGTGGCTGGCTCACCATCGTGACCCGTCTCGACGGCGACCAGGCCATTGCCGAAGTGCGGGATACAGGCGTGGGCGTCGCTCCCGAGCACTTGTCGCGCATCTACGACCCGTTCTTCACGACGAAAGTCCTCGGGCAGGGCACCGGTCTTGGCCTGTCGATCTCCTACGGCATCGTGCAGGAGCACGGCGGTCGCATTCAGTGTGAGAGCGCCGAGGGCCAGGGTACCAGGTTCATCCTCTCGTTTGCCGGAGCGCGGGCCGAGCAGCCGGGCCAGTCACGTCAGCAGGGAACGGGCCTCTAGCCCGGGAAAGCGCGACCGACATGCGACGCCAAGGCTCGGTCCTCGTCATCGACGACGAAGAGATCATGCGCGACATCCTCGAGACGCTGCTCACGCGCGAGGGCTATCAGGTGCGGCTGGCGCCGTCGGGCCGCGAGGGGCTGGAGCTGGCCCGCTCGATCCCGTTCGATGCGGTGATCACCGACGTGATGATGCCCGAGATGGACGGCTTGCAGGTGCTCGACGCCCTGCGCACCTTCGACGACGAGCTGCCGGTCATCATGATCACCGCCTTCGCGTCGATGGAAACCGCGGTGAGCGCCATGCGAAGAGGCGCGTTCGACTACATCACCAAGCCCTTCAAGAACGACGAAGTGCTGGTCGTGCTGAACAATGCCGTCGAGCGCCGCCGGCTGGTCGCCGAGAACCTCACCCTCAAGCAGAACCTGCAGGCGCGGTATCACAAGTTTGCCGGCATCATCGGCAACAGCCCGCAGATGAAGCAGGTGTTCGACCTGGTGATCCAGGCCGCGCCGAGCCGGTCCACGATCCTGATTACCGGCGAGAGCGGCACGGGCAAGGAGCTCGTGGCCCGCGCCATTCACAGCAACTCTGCCCGCGCCGACAAGTCGTTTGTCACGGTGAACTCGGGCAACCTGCCGCCGGATCTGCTGGAGTCGACGCTCTTTGGCCACGTGAAGGGCGCGTTCACCGGCGCCGTCTATCCCAAGAAGGGCCTGTTCGACCTGGCCGACAAGGGCAGCATCTTCTTCGACGAGATTGGCAACGTCTCGGTCGAGACGCAGGCCAAGCTGCTGCGGGCGATGCAGGAGCGCGAGTTCATGCGGTTGGGCGGCATGGAGACCATCAAGGTCGACGTGCGCATCATCGCGGCCACCAACGTGGACTTGAAGCTGGAGATGGAGGAGGGACGGTTCCGCGAAGACCTCTTCTACCGGCTGCACGTCATCAGCATTCATTTGCCGCCGCTGCGCGACCGGAAGTCCGACATCCCGCTCCTCGTGCAACACTTCCTCGGGAAGTACGCCGAGGAAAACGAACGGCCTCCGCTCGAAATCCAGTCCGCGACCATTGACGTGCTCATGGATTAC
>JANNEJ010000902.1:0-2252 GCA_031378585.1 Acidobacteriota bacterium
CGTCGTGAAACGGCGGATTGGTCATGCAGGCGGCGAAGTGTTCCCCCGGCTGCGTCACGTTCGCGAAGCAGGCGAGCGGATCCGGCTGATGCCGCCCCTCGATCAGCCCGGCGATGCCGCGATTGATGCGCACGATCTGCCGCGCCCAGCGATGCGCCGCCTGGTCGCTCTCGGTGGCCACGAAGCGCCACCCGTATTCGCTCGCCCCCACCATGGGATAGATGCAGTTGGCACCGGTGCCGATGTCGAGAATGGCCACCTGCGACCCGCGTGGAATCTGCGCGTCGTCGCCGCCAGAAAACAGATCCGCGAGGTAGTGCAGATAGTCGCTGCGTCCCGGCACGGCAGGACACAACGCGCCGGCCGGCACACTCCACTGCAGTCGGTAGGCCTCGCGCAACAGCGCCTGGTTCAACGCCATCACGGCGGCCGGATCGGCAAAATCAATCGTGTCGTCGCCGCGCGGGCTCTGCACCACAAATGGTGCAAGTGGCGGATGCGCCGGAATCAGGCGCGAAAAGTCGTATCCGTCACGGAACCGGTTGCGCGCATGCATGAGATGAACAAATCGTAACGTGTCTTGCCAGGCGCTGCACGCGCGGACGGTGTACGCTAGACCCCACATGTTCAAATCCGGAGACCTCGTCCGCCATCGTTCGAAACCTGAATGGGGCCTGGGCCGCATCACCGGGGAGACCAGCGAAGGCAAAGTGCTCATCAAGTTCACGAGCCGCACCGGCGATGTGCTGCTCACGGCCGACGGCGCGGCTTCGCACTTGCTGCCCAACACGGCGTCGCTCGGCGCCCATGCGCCGCAGGCCACGCGCCGCATTCAGCAGGTGCGCCGCACGCCGTGCAACACGTGCTCCACCGACGTGCGCGACGTGGTCAGCTCGCCCGACGGCGCCTGGCGTTCGTGCGTGGAATGCTCGGCGCGCAACAGCCGCCAGCACGTGTTCCTGCCGTATCCCGGCTCGTTTGATCCCAACGAAGTGGCGCCGCCGGAAGGCGAGACGTCCGAGGACCTGCGTTACGGCTGGTGCGTGTCGTGCCGCACCGGCGGCCGGGCCAGCGGCTACAAGAACTGCAGCGACGTGATGCGGTAGCGGTTCATCACGCGGGGGGCGCCGCGTCCCAGATGAATCCTTCCACTCGGCGCAATCCGTCCGGGTGTTCGGCCATCCAGCACGGCAGGCCGTGCGCGTGCGCCTGCACCGGCCCACCGATCGCGCCCACACCCGCCAGTGCCGCCACGATCGCCTGCAGGTCGTCGTGGCTGGTCACTCTCACGGGCGGCAGCGCATACGCTGCGGCCAGCGTGTCGTAGCAGCGCTGCACGTCGGGGCGTTTCGCCTTGGCCGGCAGCGGCGTCAGTCCGCTTGCGCGCCAGATGGACGTGGGGAAGCACTCGAGCACCACGTAGCCGTCGCGCGCGGCATGCGTGTCCTCGATCGGCACCTCCGCCAAACGCACGCCTGGCTGCGCCAGCAGCGCGTCGAACACCCGCACACAGAAGTCGATCCACGCAAACTGCGTTCCTGGATACGCCTTCGGGTACACGCCGGTCTTGCCCTGCGTGCGGCACAGATACTCGCAGCGGCGGCCCACGCCTGGCAGGTCGGCGGGCGTCTGCGGATTGCGCCACGCGTGCGGACCGTCGAGCGCCACGGCGCGCACGTCTTCGCGCGCGGCGAAGGTATAGATGACATCGGCCAGGGCCTGGGCCGTAAGCGGAGTATCGGGGCCCGGCCACGTGATGACGCCCGGCACCACGCGCGTCAACGCGTCGGTTGCGCGATCGAACTGCACCAGGGCGCTGCCGTTGAACGCCCACCGGGCGCTGGCAAGGTCGACGCCGAGAACGGCCGTCACGGCAGCTCGTGATAGGGGTCGGGCTCGGGCGGCAGTCCGCGCTCCTCGAGATACGCGTTCAGCTTGGCCCCCTGCGCGCGATCGCGGGCGAGCAGGTCTGGCCGAGCCGCCATCAGCTTGGTCTGCTCGCGCATGGCGTATTCGTTGGCCGCCCGCAACTGGGCCATCTGCACCGAGAACTCATCTCGTGGCACAGCTCGGTCGGAGGGACGGTTCCCCACCGCCACGCCGCTGGCCTGGCGCTGCAACCGGTCGCAGGCCGCTTCCAGCGTGTCGACACGGCGCTGAAGCGCGTCGACGAGACGAGCAATCCGATCAAGTGACTGTGCCATGGCGACCTCTGGAACGGCGATGCTATCGCGGGTCGGCCAACGGCGTTT
>JANNEJ010000903.1:0-6462 GCA_031378585.1 Acidobacteriota bacterium
TCGAGACGTCTCGCAGCGTGATCATTCGGTGGACGAGTCCTCGAGCGCGCGCACGATCGGGTCGAGCACGCGCCATACGGTATCGGCCACCAGCGCCGCGCCCGCTTGGTTCGGGTGAATGCCGTCAGCCTGATTGAGCGAGTCGACGCCAGCCACGCCTTCGAGCAGAAATGGCAGCAGCGTGACGGCGTGGCGCCGGGCCACCGCCGCGTACGCCTGGCGGAAGCGCGCGGTGTACTCGGGACCGTTGTTCGGCGGCGCTTCCATGCCCGCGATGACCACGCGAGCGCCTGACCGGATGGCCGCGGCCACGATCGTATCCAGGTTGCGCTCGAGGTCATCAGGCGGCAGCCCGCGCAGGGCGTCATTGCCACCGAGTGCCACAACCAGGATTTGGGCGCCGCCCTGGAGCGACCAATCGAGCCGGCGGACGCCCCCGGCCGAGGTATCCCCAGACACGCCCGCATTCACCATCGTCCAGCCCGTGCCACGCGCAGAGAGGCGCGCCGCGATGAGCGAGGGGTAGGACTGGTCGGCTGGCAATCCGAGACCGGCGGTCAGGCTGTCGCCCAGGAACACGATTCGACGGCCGGCGCGGGCCGGCCGTTCGCTGGCGGCGGCACCGGCGACGGGGTCCGTGCCGGCCTCCGCCGCTGAGGCGGGCGACATGCGGTCAACGGCGACGGCTCTCGACGACGGAGGCGCGCCGGAACACCCGCTGAGCGCGGCGGCCAAGGTGACTAGTAGCAGGGACGATAGACGCAGCATGCAGCTCCTCATTATGACGGAATGCCAGCAGGTCGCGTTCCCGCGGCCCGGGCCGCACCGTTGGTCCATTTACTCGGCGCGCACGACCACCACAGTGACGTTGTCGGTCGTGCGCCGCACCAGGGCCTCGTCCACCAGCCGCCGCGCGGCTTGCTCCGGGGGCCCGGACACGGCCAGCCGTCCAATCGTGTCGTCGTCAACGACGTTGTGGAGACCATCGGTCGTCAGCACGAACACGTCCCCGGACTGCACCGGGACCGACACGAGCTCGGGCTCACCGCCTTCGCGCGAGCCGATGACGTGCGTGAGCACGTGCCTCATGGGATGTGCCCGGGCTGCCGCCTCGCGCGCGCCATCGGCACCGAGCAGCGACACCAGCCAGGTGTCGTCTCGGGTCAGCTGAACGGTCGTGGCGCCGCGTACCAGATAGGCGCGGCTGTCGCCGACGCTGCCGATGACCACGTGGCTCGGGCCCATCAGCAAGGCGGTGATCGTCGTGCCCATGCCGGAGAGCGCCGGGTCGGACGCGCCGGTCGTGAAGACGCGCGCGTTCGCCCGCTGTAAGGCGTCCTTGAGCCGGGTCGCCGGCAGGCCTTCAGCCAGAGCGAGGTCTGACCCGAATCCGCTTGCCCGGTGCGCGGCCCTGATGTCGTCGGCCACGACGGCCACCGCAAGCCGGGAGGCAATCTCGCCGGCCTGGTGTCCGCCCATGCCGTCGGCGACGACGAACAAACCCATCTCGGCATCCAGGAGCAAATGGTCTTCGTTGGCGGCCCGGACCGGTCCCGCGTCGGAGCACCCCCCGCACGTCACCCGCCTCACGCGATCTCCCCAGGGCGCCGCGCGTCCGTATTCGACGTCACGACGCGAGATTACCGCCGAATGAACGGGCGGACAACTCGCCGGCGCCGTGTCGTATACTCTGCGGAGTGATCAGCGCGCCGTTGCAGCCGGTGCTGGCACGCGCGACGGCGCTGCTCGAGCGCGGACGCGGCACCGCGGCCGCCGAGCTGCTCGAGCCGCTGTTGCAGTCGCGCAGCGTCAAACGCCAGGACGAGTTCGTCATTCGCGCGGCGCTCGCCGAGGCGTGCCTGCTGCAAGGTGATCCAGACCGGGCTGCCACGTTCCTCGGGCGGACGCCAGACCAGATTCGCGAGCCGCTCCCACAAGCCGTGCTGTCGACCCTGTGGCGTCTGCACGGCCGCATTGCATACGCCCGGGGCGAGCAATCGCGGGCCATTGCTCTCCACGCCCGCGCGCTCAAGCACGCCGAAGAGGCGCACGACTCCAGGGGCATCGGCCTGGCACACTTCGAACTCGTCGCCTGCTATCGCAAGGTTGGCGACCACGCGATCGTACGGGAGCACCTGACAGAGGCCGCCGCCGCGCTGCATGCGGCGGGGGATCGCCGACACCTGGCGCAGGTGCACTCGTTCTCGGGCATCCTGCACGCGCAAGAGGGACGCTACGACGACGCCACAGCGGCGTTGCGGAACGCCGAGCGCATCGCCGCTGCGCTCGGCGCCGACGACGTCCTCGCGCTGGCCTACATGAACCAGGCCGCCGTCGCACAGCTACGGCGCCGCTACGACCAGGCCATTGCCCTGGCCGAACGCGCGGTCGCGCTCCACGAGTCCACCGGCCAGCCGCATCGTCTCGCAGCCGCACTCGCCACGCTTGGGCACATCAGGGTCAAACTTGGCCACCTTGACGACGCCGAGCAAGCGTTGCACCGGGCGCTGGCCATCACGTCGCGTGCCCAGGCGCACGAGATCACCGGCGCCGTGCACGACACGCTGGCGCAGATTGCGCTGATGCGCGGCGACTACGAGGGCGCCGCCGACTCGCTCACCCGCGCAGCCGAGGCCTTCGGCGCATACGGACGCGAGACGAGCCGGTGGTACGAGTGGTCGGTGCGCGTCGTCACGGCGCGACTCGCGAACCGGCGCGGCCGTCCCGACGAGGCCCTCGCGCTTGCCGACGCGATCGTCGCGGCCGACGGCGTGCCTCCGGCGGAGCGGTTGGATGCCGAGCTCATCGCCGCAGAGGCGCTGCTGCTCGGCGAGCGCGCAAGCGACGCGCGCGAGCGCATCGCCGCCGTCGAAGGACGCATCGACCCGCGCACGACGCCGGGAGCCTGGGGCGAGTTCCTGCGCGTGCGCGGGCAACTGCACGCCTCCGAGGGGCGCGCCAACGAGGCGTATCACGACATTGCCCAGAGCGTCAGCGTGTTCGAGCTCGTGGGCGAACGGTACCAGTCGGCGGTCAGCCACTTCGCGCTCGGACGCCTGGCGCGCGAGGCCGGCGCGCGTTCCGTCGCCGAACGGCATCTCACCGAAGCCCGCGACGAATTTCGGGCGCTCGGATCCCACCGCGACCTGCACGAGGCCGAACGAGCGCTGGCCGAAGTGCCACCGATTGGCACCGGTGTGTATCTGGGTTCGCCGGTCGATGCCGACGACGCGCTCGTGCAGCGCCTGGTGAACGCGTCGGTGCTGCCCGACTTGCTGGCGCGCGAACTCGTGATGGCCGTCCGCGAGGCGGTGCTCGCCGATGTCGCCGTGGTCTTCGTCACGCCAGCCGCGGGCGAGCTCCGGCTGGTTGCCTTCGCCGGCGGCGACACCAACGCCGCTCGCACCCTTGCCGCCGCGGCCGCGACCGGGGGCGCGTATGGAGGGCAGCCGATTGTCGTCCGGCCGCTCGGTAGCGACCCGGACGGACCCCGCCGTCTCGCGGTCGCGTCCTCGCGCGCGTGGAGTGACCTCGGCCTGCGGCGCACGCGCATGATGGCGGCCGTGGCCCACCAGGGCTTTGACCTGTGCGCGGCCAGAGAACGTCCGACCATCGCCCGGGTCACCTCGGGTGAACGTCCGCTCGAGCCGCTTCTTGCCGGCTTCATCTGCGCCTCGCCGTCGATGCAGCGCGTCGTCGAGCAGGTGCAGCGCATGCAGGGCAACGATCTGATCGTGCTCATCACGGGGGAAAGCGGCACCGGCAAGGAACTGGTCGCACGGGACATCCACGTCGGGTCGCTCCGGAGCGCGGCCACCTTCCTGCCGTACAACTGCACGACGACCACCCGGGAACTGGCCGACAGCCAGCTCTTCGGCCACCGCAGGGGCGCCTTCACCGGCGCGGTCAATGACCAGCCTGGCCTTATCCGCGCCGCGGCCGGTGGCACGCTCTTCCTGGACGAAGTTGGAGACCTGCCGTTTGATGTGCAGCCCAAGCTACTGCGTTTCCTGGAGCAGCGCGAGATCCTGCCGGTCGGAGAGACCAAGCCGCTGCAAGTCGATGTGCGAGTCCTTGCGGCGACCAATGCCGACCTCGAGCAGCGCGTGAGCGAGGGCAAGTTCCGCGAGGACCTGTACTACCGGTTGAGCGTGATCCGGATTCCCATCCCGCCACTGCGACAGCGTCGCGACGAGATTCCCCACATGGCGACCTTCTTCCTGCGCGAGGCGTCGGAGCGGCTCGGCAAGCCCGACGTGCAACTGAGCCCCGAGGTGCTGAGCCTCTTTGCCTCGTACTGGTGGCCTGGCAACGTGCGCCAGCTCCGCAATGAGGTGCAGCGCGCGGTGGCGCTGGCGTCCCCGGGCAGCACCGTCGTCCCCGAGCATCTCTCGCCGGACCTGACCGCCGAGGCACCACGGAACCAGTCTGGGGCACCGGCGTCGAACCATCCTCCGCGGCTGGAATCCGGTCAGACGCTTGCGACGGTCGTCGACGAGGTGGAACGCGCCCTGATCGGCGAGCAGCTAGCCAAGACCGGCGGAAACATCGCCGAGACCGCCCGAACGCTCGGACTGACGAGGCGCGGGCTGTACCTGAAGCTCAAACGCCTTGGACTCGACTCGCTGAGCGGTCAGGACTGAGTATTCAGTATCCATTTAGTAAGTTGAATGGATACAAAGTATTCTCCATGGCTAAGCATTTGGCTTCCCTGAGTGCTCTTTTAAATCATATATTGTCATTTAAAGTCGCTTGAAATTCTTTCTAGTCGTTGACTTGCTGACATGGGCGCGAAATTTGGAGTAGTGGTTGGCATTGCACGACCTGGTCAACCGACCACTTGAACACCCCTGGAGCGAGCCGTGGCCTACACACAACAGTCGCCCGCCGTCACAAGCGCCACTCAGCGAAACACGTCGCGGCAGCGGGTTTCGATGCCCGCACGTCTCACCTGGAAGGACCACGGAGGCATGGTGCGGTTCGCCTCGGTCGTGACCAGAGACGTCAGTGACACCGGCGCATTCGTCGAGTGCGGCTCGGTGGCGCCTATCCCGCTGTTTCGTCTGGTGCACCTCCAACTCGAAGGACAGGTCGCCCCGGGCAGCCCCCTGGCGTCGGGAAGGGTGCTCGCTGCGGTCTGGCGCGTCGAACGAGACGGGGTGGCCGCGGGCGCGCCGGCTGGCTACGCCCTACGTTTCATGGTCGAGCCAGCCAACCAGGCCGCGGCGCCGCGGTTTGCCCTCCCGGATATGGCCGCGGCTTCCTAGGACGTCCCGGCACGCGACCCGTCGAGTGCGGTCCCACCACGCTCGGCTCTCTTCCGCCAGTACCTCGCCAACCCCTGCCACAACTGTTCAAACGGCGCCGCGGCCTCTACCGTTTGCGCCTCGTCCTCCGACAGCACGGCGCGCGCGTCCTGCCGCATCCACGCGACCCAACCGGCGCACCGCGAGGCGTCGTCGCCGTCGGCCTCGAGCGTCCTGCGCGACGCCTCGGCCGCCCGCGCCAGCGCCTTCCGATAGGCCGCGAGGTGGCCCACGGGGTCGGACACCTCGCCGAAGTGGGTCAGAAACAGGCGAGCCGGCCGCCATGCCTCTAGTGTATCGAGCGTGAGTGCCCACTGTTCGAGGTCGATATCGGGCGGAGGTGTGGCGGGTAGCACGTAGCCCGGGCGCACGCTGATGCCCGCGGCATCGCCCACATAGACCGTCCCATCAGCCTCGTCGCGGTAACTGACATGGTGTACTGCATGCCCGGGCGTATACCGCACCTCGAACCGGCGGCCCGCAATCGCGAGCGTCTCGCCGCCTCCGAGCGGTCGCAGCGCCTCGGGCGGCACGGCCCGGAACTCGCCCCAGAGCCGGTCCATCTCAGCGCCGTAGAGCCGAGTGGCGCTGGACACCAGCTTCTCGGGGCTGGCCAGGTGTCTCGCGCCGATCTCATGGACGTACACCGGCAATCCCGGATGCGCATGAGCGAGCGTGCCCGCCGCTCCGGCGTGGTCGAAGTGGATGTGCGTGAGCAATAGCGCTCGGATGTCGGCCATCTGGTACCCGTGGCTCGCCAGTCCGCGTTCGAGCGCCACCCGGCACGACGTCGGGCCGGGGTCGATGAGTACCACGCCCCCGTCAACGGGGATCGCGGCCGTGGCAATCACCTGCGGCCGCCCGAGGAAGTTCAAGTCGATCGTCACCAGCATCGTCAGTCGCTCCGCGCAGAGGCCACTACGGCACGCGGATACGCACAACGAGTGGCCGGCTCAGCGTGGTGGTCAGGGCCGTCCCGGCAGTGAGCTCCACCTCGTCGCCACGCGTGGCCAGCACGACGCCCGTGCCTGCGCCCGCGCCCACGGCGCCGCCGACGACTGCGCCCTTCTTTCCGCCCGCGATCGCACCAATCACGGCACCCGCGCCGGCGCCGATGCCGATCCTGGCGGCGTCTTCCTTCTTCGTGCCGCGGGCT
>JANNEJ010000908.1:0-8171 GCA_031378585.1 Acidobacteriota bacterium
GCGCAGCAGCGCAGCGGACGCTTCGACTTCGACGACATAGTGGTGGCATACGGCACGGGCGCGACCACGACCGGCATCCTGCTCGGGCTCGCCCTGGGCGGATTCAGCGCCCGCGTGCATCCGATCGCGGTCAGCACGCGCCACGCCGACGAAGTGGTCTTCAGGATGCCGCCCCCCGCGACGCTCTTCATGGACTCGGTGCGGCACTTCGGCCTCGACCTCGAGGCGTCCGACATCCCGCCGCATGCCCTCACCTACGGCTTCGCGGAAGAAGGCTACGGCGTGCCGAACCACGCAAGTGACCACGCGATGCGCCTGATGGCCGCGGCCGAGGGCTACTTCCTCGACACGGTCTACACGGCCAAGGCATTTGCCGGCCTGCAGGGACTGGTCGCCCGAGGCGAGATCTCGCCGGGCAGCCGCGTCCTCTTCGTTCACACGGGCGGCCTGTCGATGACACTTCACGCGAGTATCGTTATCCCGGCGCCGGCCACAGCGCGTGAGATGGCGAGGCGTCTCCGTGAGGCGAAATCTGAGGACCGCGAGCTCTGGCGGTCCCCCAGCTATTCGGCGCACTTGGCAGCTTACGTCTCGTCAGCCCGGCATCGCGGACCGAAGTTGAGCCGAAGGGAGATGCCGCGCCTTCTCGCGCGCCTCAGCGTCCGCCGGCGTTGTACTTGCGCAGGATCTCGCGCACGCGGTCGATCGGCAGCGCGTCCGCCGTGGTGCCGTTGCCCGTGACCGCCGTGGCACGGAGCAGCGAGTTGTACACCGCTTCTTCGGTGGCCTCGAGCGCCGCCTGAAAGAGCGGCGACACGGCATCGGTCGGCAGCGCGGTACGCGTCGCGACGGCCGTATCGCCGAAGGTCACGCGCTGCGACGGGTGCGTGGTGAAGGCGATGGCAAAATCGCCGCTGCCGTTGCTGTAGGACGAACCCGTGCGGGCAAGTCCAAAGACGGCGCGCGCCGCGAGTCGTTTCAGGTCGCGCGCATCGAGCGGCGCGTCAGTAGCCACGACGATCATGCACGAGCCGTCGCCCGCGTCGGCGGGCCGAGACGCGGCAAAGGCGAAGCGACCCAGTTCCTTGCCAACCGGCGCGCCGCCCATCGTCAACACGCCGCCGAAGTTGGTCTGCACGAGCACGCCCACCGTGAATGCGCCGCTCGCCGCCGGCAGTCGACGCGACGACGTGCCGATGCCGCCCTTCCAGCCGAAGGCCTGGGTGCCGGTGCCGGCGCCCACGCTGCCTTCCTGCACCACGCCGCTCCGGGCGTCGCCAATCGCCTGCACCACGTGTTCGGGCCGCACGTGCAGCCCACGGATGTCGTTCAGGCCGCTGTCGTTGGTCTCGCCGACAAGCGCGTTCACCGACCGCACCGCCTCGTTGCCGGGCTGCGCGAGCGTCCACCGCACGACGCCTTCCGCCGCCGCGCCCACCGCCAGCGTGTTGGTCAGCACGATGGGCGTCTCGATCGTGCCGAGCTCGTCGACCTGTAGAGACCCGGCCAGCTTGCCGAAGGCGTTGCCCACAAACACCGCGCCGGCCACCTTCTGCTGGAAGAGATTCCCCGGGTGCGGCAGGATGGCCGTGACGCCCGTGCGCACGGCGTCTCCGGTCACGAGCGTGAGGTGCCCCACGCGCACCCCGTCCACATCCGTGATGGCGTTGCCTGGCCCGGTGCCGAAGACGCCGGGCGCCAGGCCGAGGTCGCGGGCGCGGGGCCGGGGCTCGGGCGTCTGCGCCCACGCGTTCACACCCATGGCGGCGGTCAGCAGCAGTCCCATCACGCGCGCGTTCGTCATGTCGTCTCCAGACAGCGCATTGTACGCGGTGCCGTCCAGCCGTGACGAATCGGCGTGATACGATTCGCGGTCAGCATCATGCGTCATATCCCCATAAGCGCAGTGGAAGATGCGGCCACGGCCGTATATGCAGCGGCAGTGCGCACGCCACTTGTGCGGCTCGACGTGCCGGTGCGCACGCCCGAAGGCGCCGAGGTTCAGGTGTACCTGAAGCTGGAATGCCTGCAGCCCATCGGCTCGTTCAAGCTGCGCGGCGCCTACAACGCCGTGCGCCAGCTCGGCGCGCACGACCTCAAGGACGGCGTGTGGACCGTCAGTGCCGGAAACGCCGCACAAGGCGTGGCCTTTGCCGCGCGGGCCGTGGGCGCGCCGTGCTCGGTGATGGTCATGGACACGGCGCCCGAAACCAAAGTGCGGGCCATTGAGCGCCTGGGCGCCTCGATCGTGCGCGCGACCTACGACGAGTGCTGGGCCACGGTCGAGACGCACGCGTCCGACCGCATGCATGGGTATTTCGTGCACCCGTTCGACGACGACGCGTTCATTGCCGGCAACGCTACGGCCGGACTCGAGATCCTGGCCGACCTGCCCGACGTCTCGACCGTCGTGGCGGCCATCGGCGGGGGCGGCCTCCTGGCCGGGGTCGCGGCCGTCATGGCGGCTCGCCGGCCCGATGTGCGGGTCGTGGCCGCGGAACCGGAAACGGCCTCGCCGCTTGCGCAATCGCTTGCCGCGGGCGCACCACAGCGCTTCGCTGCGTGGCGTTCGTCGTTTGTCGACGGCGCCGGCGGCCGAGCGGTATTGCCGTCGATGTGGCCGCTCCTGCAGGGCGCGGTCGCCCAATCAGTGGTCGTCACCCTGGACGACGCGGCCGCCGCCATGAGGCTTACAGCCGAACGCGTCCATGTGATCATCGAAGGCGCGGCTGCCTGCGCCGTCGCCGCGGCTCTGTCGGGCCGGGCCGGTGCCGGCAAGGTCGTTGCCATCGTGTCCGGAGGCAATATCGACTTGTCCCGGTTCGCCACGCTCGTGGGCGCGTGCCCGGCCCCACCTGCCTGATGCCACCGTGCGGTCGCGCCGATAGTCCTGTCGATTGGCCTGGTGCTCTGACCGGGCCGTCGAGCCATCGCCCGAGCCCCGGGCCCCGAGCCCCGAGACCCGCCTGACATGGAACGCTTTGCCATCCCATTTCCCGCCCGCATCGACCGCATCGGCGAGCTGGCCACCGACATCTGGTGGAGCTGGCAGCCAGTCGCCAGGGCCCTGTTCCGGCGCCTCGATCTCGCCGCGTGGCGCGCCACGGCGCACAATCCCGCCCGCATGCTGCGCACACTCGGCGCCGACGTGCTGCAGCGCGCGACGGACGACCCTGAGTTCATCCGCCTGTACGACGCCGCCCTTGCCGGCCTCGACACGGCGCGTCAACCGGATCGGTCCTGGTGGAAGACCGAGGGCCTTGACATCCAGGGCAAAGCGATCGCTTATTTTTCGGCCGAGTTCGCGCTGCACCAATCGCTGCCGATCTACGCGGGCGGTCTCGGCGTGCTGGCCGGCGACCACTGCAAAGAAGCCAGCGACCTCGGCCTGCCACTGGTCGGCGTCGGCTTCATGTACCCGCAAGGCTATTTCCATCAGCGCGTCTCGAACGACGGCTGGCAGCAGGAGCACTACGAGCGCATCAACTGGGCCGACGCGCCCATCGAGACCGCCATCACCCCCGACGGGCGGCCGTGCGTCACGGCCGTGCCCCTTGGCGACCGCACGGTGCTCGCCGCCGTGTGGCGAGTGCGTGTGGGACACGTGCGCCTGTATCTGCTCGACACCGACCTCGAGGAAAACGCGCCGTGGGATCGGGAGCTGTCGGCGCGTCTGTACGGCGGCGACCGCGAAACCCGTATCCAGCAGGAAGTGATCCTCGGCATCGGCGGCGTGCGGGTGCTGAAGGCGATGGGCATCGAGCCTGCCGTATGGCATCTCAACGAGGGCCATGCCGCATTCGTCGTGCTGCAACGCATCCGCGAGTACATCGAGGAAGGCCAGTCGTTTGACGACGCGCTCGACGCCGTGCGCAAGAGCACGGTCTTCACCACCCATACTCCGGTGCCGGCAGGACACGACGCGTTTCCCTATCACCAGGTTGAGAAGCACTTAGCGGGCTGCTGGGGCGAGCTCGGCCAGCATCGCGCTCGGTTCCTGGCCCTTGGCGAGCACGACAGCGGGCATGGATCGCAGTTCAACATGACCGCGCTGGCCATGCGCGCCGCCGGTGGGATCAACGCCGTGAGCGAGCTGCACGGACACGTGACGCGCGAGATGTGGCAGCCGATGTGGCCCGATCGGCCGGTCGACGGCGTGCCGGTCCAGGCCATCACCAACGGCGTGCACGTGCCTACCTGGGTCGCCTCCGAGGTGCGCGTGCTCCTCTCGCGCTATCTGGGCGACGACTGGACGAGGCGCGTCGATGACCCGGAGACCTGGCGCCGCTTCGACGCCATTCCCGACGATGAACTCTGGCGGGTACGCCGCACGCTCCGCTCGGCCTTGTTCGGCTTCATCCGCGAACGCGCGCGTCAGCGCTGGACGGTGGAACGGGTCGCCCCGTCACGCGTCGTCACGCACGGGTCGATGCTCGATCCCAACGCCTTGACCATCGGCTACGCGCGACGGTTCGCGGCCTACAAGCGCCCGGAGCTTATCTTCCACGATGCCGAGCGTCTGGCCCGGCTGCTGAACGCGCCGGACCGCCCCGTGCAGATTGTGTTTGCCGGCAAAGCGCATCCGGCCGACGACCCGGCCAAGCACCATCTGCAACGCGTGTTTCGCCGGGCCCTCGACCCCATCTTCGGTGGCCGCGTGGCGTTCATCGACGACTACGACCTGCACGTGGCGCACCTGCTCGTGCAGGGCTGCGACGTGTGGCTCAACAACCCGCGCAAGCCGCTTGAAGCCAGCGGCACGAGCGGCATGAAGGCCTCGATCAACGGGGTGCCCCACCTGAGCATTGGCGACGGTTGGTGGGCCGAGGGCTACACGGGCAACAACGGCTGGCTCATCGACGGGGGCGCCGGCGACGACAACCACGACGCGGCTGACGTGGCCGACGCCGAGTCCCTGTACACGCTGCTCGAACGCGACGTGGTGCCGGCGTTCTACGACCGCGACGCCGCCGGCGTGCCCACGCGGTGGATGACAGTGGTCCGTGAAGCCATGCGCACCAATATTCCCCGTTTCTCGACCAGCCGGATGCTCAAGGAATACGTGCGCCGGCTCTACGGTCCGGCCATCGAGCGTCAGCGTTGGATTGGTCGAGACCGCGCGCGGTAGTGCCACCGCGTGTTCGTGCCGCTCTTGCGCCGTCTGCCCTCGGGCTTGATACAATGGGCGGATGTCTCGAAAGACCACGCCCGCCAAGGCGCACTGCGCGCTCTGCGGCGCCAAGGAGGTCTCCGAGCCGAAAGGCGAGGAGCGCTACTGCGGCGACTGCTGGGACAAGAAGATTGCGGTCGAGGAGATCGTCGCACGCGAGTTCGTGCTCAAGCGCTATATCCGCGCGCACAGTGCAGAGAAGTACCTGGTCTATCACTCCACGCAGAAGCCGCCGTGCGGCCAGCTCATCGTGGTCGACGACGGGTACGATCTCTTCCTCACGATGACGCTCTATCCCAACTTCTCGTGGGACGACCCGGCGTATCACCTGGAAGGCGACCCGGAAGGCCGCACGTTCGCCGAGCTCCTGGTGGACGTCGTGGCGACCGAAGTCATCGAACCCTGGGGCGGCGGGAAATGGCATCTCGAAGTCTTCCGGTCGGCCACGTCCGAACCGGAGGACTGGAACGGTGAGATGTAAGGGTCTATACTGCAGTCAAATGGCGGACGCTGGTTCGCCGATGAGATCGGAGGAGTGTTGATGAAGCGCCTTGGGCAGTTCCTGTTGGCCGTAGCAATGGTGGGTCTGGTTTCTGGAGGAGCCTCGGCTCAGGAGCGCAAGCTCATTGCTCCCCTTCGCGGCGAAGTCACCCTCGACATCACGAAGCCGGACACCAAGCTCGTGAAAGGTGAAGTGGTCACGGTCATCGTAGTCCGCAACCCCAGCGCGACTGGCGCGGTGGCCGGATTGAAGATCGAAGAAAACTGGTTCGACAAGGCTCGGCAGCCGGTCGCCGGCGACGTCTACCGCCACCCGCGCCCGTTGAAGGCCGGTGAGGTCATCACCGTCACGCTCAGGACGCCGAAGATCGCCGCCATGCAGAGCAACCAGTATCAGTTCAGCCACGGCAACGGCACGATCAAGACGAACATCGTGGCGAAGATTGACGCGCCGCCGGTGACGACCGCCGCCAAATAGCCGCTGATTCCGGCGCATTCGACGGCCCGCGGCGCCCACGGCGTCGCGGGCTGTTGCGTGTACGGCGTCAGGATGTGCGGCCGGCCAGCTTTGCCACGACGGCGCCGAGACCCGGCACGCACCAGCGTTCACCGCGGGCCGCCTTGACGACCAGCCAGACCCAGAATCCCACTGAGACGAGCCACGTCACGTTGGCCACCGCCATGAGCAGACGCACGGCATCTGATGACACCAGCACGAGCGGCAGCGCCGCGGCGTACGAGACCGCGATCACCGCCGACACGACGCCGAAGAAGATCGTCGACTGCGCCGCGTGGAACCGCACGGTCGGGTCCGTGCGCTCGAGCCCAAGCAGCACCAGGCCCGTCAGCCACCAGGCACTGTAGGCGATGACCGACGCCACGCGCGAGTCCAGCCCCGTGCTCGTGCCGCCGGCCGAGGCCGGTGCGGCCGGGTGTGGGTCACTCATCGGGCCGGCGGCGCCAGCACCCGGATGATCGTCTCGCGGGCTGCCTCGACCTGATCGCCAACGCGCGTGCGTCCCTGCACCCGCAGCACGTAGAGCCCTGGCGCCACGTCCTTGAGCGGCACTCGCGCCGAGAACCCGTAGCCGCCGGGACCGCCGGCCAGTTCGCTGCTGTCATGCTCCTCGCGCGTCTGGAACACGGCCTGGCCGCCTTCCGAGCGAAGCGTGGCTTCGATGTCGACCTTGTGCGGCTGCTTGCCGCTGTTGTCGTAGACCTCGGCAAAGAGCGCAAGCTCGTCACCGGCGGTGAAGTCGCGGTACGTCGTCATCGGGCCGGGCAACATCTTGGCGAGCGGATCCTTCGGCCGCGCGGTCGGCGTCAGACCGCTCGAGGCCGACGTCAGTGCCAGCCCGCTAATCGACAGCTTGTCTTTCGAGAAGTCCGGCACATCGAGATCGTAGGTGACCGAACCGGCTCGGCTGGTGTTGCCCTCGCGTGCGGCCACCCGAAGCTGGTAGCGGCCTGGCGGCAGGTCAATCTGATTGAGGATCCGGAAGCCGCTGGCGCGGACCCGCGCCACCGAGTCGGGCTTGAGATTGAGCGCCAGGGTGGCACGATCGCCCGGATACGACTTGCCCGCGTAGTCGGCGGCCGTGAGTACGACCTCGAGATCGTTGCGGAAGGTGCCGTCCTTCTCGATGAGCGGCAGGTCGCGCCCGCCGACGAGCGCCGAGATCACGACCGCCCCCTTCTTGTCAGGGCCCTTGAACACCGCGGCGGCCATCACCAGCGGCAGGTCGGCCATTGGCAGCGGACTCGCGAGCGCGGCCTTGAGCGACGGCGCCGTCTTGTCGCCGGGTTTGTCGTCCGTCTTTCCTCGGGCCGCAGCGTACCCCTTGCGCGCACGCACGGACAAGCCGGGGCGGGCCACGCGCACCTCGATCTTGCGAAACTTTCCGTCGCGCCGCTCGTTGGTTGAGTAGTACCCGATCAGGTAGTACGCGCTGTTGTCGACCACCACGCGCTCGAAGTTGGCGGCCAGGTCGTTCTGGTTGACGATCGCGAAACCGCCGGTCTCTTGAGACAGCACGCGCAGGCTGTCCTGGCCCAGCCGCGCCTCGTTGAAGAATGCGCCGGTGCCGAGGTTGAGCGACGTATCCTGAGGCAGGTCCTGCACCTCGATGAGTTCGTCGGTGCCCGCGCCGAGCCCGCGGGCGTCGATCCCGGAGATGGCGACATTGGCGCGTGTGGCCGCGGCCACCGCGTCGCGCGTGGCGTCCATCACCTGCGTCGCGCCCCGGTTGTTGAACACGTCCTGGATGTCGTAGTCGATGCCTTCGCTGAAGTAGATGATGGCCGTGCGCCGGCCGCTGATCCCGCCCAGGTAGGTGGCCAGGCTGCGGACCGACTCGAGCGTGGTTCGCGCGGTGAGCCCCCGCTCGTTGTCGAGCATGTCGCCCACCCGGTCGCCCTGCTGACGGGTCTCGCGCGTGCGCACTTCCTCGTCGAGCCGCTCGAGGGTGGACGAACGCAGCTTACGTCCGGTGAACTTGTC
>JANNEJ010000916.1:0-6269 GCA_031378585.1 Acidobacteriota bacterium
CCGTGCCGCTGCCGCCCCAACGACCCCTCATCCAGGTGACCGCCAGCCGCCCTCCCGCCGTCGCAATACAGGTCTGTGCCTGGCTCGGCGGCGCGCTCTTCGTCGCCGCATTGGGCGTCTATGTGCGCTTCTTTCTGGCCCTCGCAACACCTGGGGACGGCGGCGTGCCGCCAGGCACGGCAATCGCGTGGAACCTCGCGCTCTTCACGGTCTTTGTTGTGCACCATAGTCTGCTGGCCCGCACGGGCGCCAAGGCGTGGCTTGCGCGCGTGGTGCCAGCCGCGCTCGAGCGCACGCTCTATGTGTGGGTGGCCTCGGCCCTGCTCATCGGCGTGTGCCTCTTGTGGCAGCGCGTGCCAGGGCTGATCTATCAACTGCCGGCGGCGGCCGCGTGGGTGGGCTGGGCCACCCAGGCGTTGGGCGTCGTCTTCACCGTGGGCGGCGCGCGCGTGCTCGACGCGCTCGACCTGGCGGGGATCCGCCAGACCCTCGGAGCGACATCAGCAGCGGCAAGTACGATTCGCGTGGTGTGGCCCTTCACCGTCGTGCGCCATCCCATCTACCTGGGCTGGGCGCTCATCGTGTTCGGCGCTCCGACGATGACCCTCGACCGCCTGGTCTGGGCGACCGTGAGCACGGCCTACCTCGTCATCGCCATACCTTGGGAGGAGCGTAGCCTTTCCGCTGCCGCGGGGCCGGCGTACCTGGCGTATCAGCAGCGGGTGCAGTGGCGGATGGTGCCGGGGCTGTACTAGCTTCGAGCCCCGAGTCCCGAGCCCCGCCTGCCCTGAGCTCCGTCGAAGGGGGCCCCGCCTCGTCATCGTCCTCGTCGTCCATCGTGGGCAGGCCCACCAGGTCGTCGACAAACACCAGCGAGTGCATCGACGGAATCTCGAAGCGCTTCCCGCACGTCTTACAGGTGAGTTCGTCGTCGACGCGGATCAGGTGATTCCGCAGCTTGGCGAACTTGGCACGATCGGTTTCGTCGGCGTTGCCAGGCGGACGGTCCTTGCGGGTGCGCCGCACCCAGCGCATCTGGTAGTCGCCCGTGCGCTTGCACCGGGGGCAGGTGTAGCGACCGGTGCGCTGCTCGGGTTTCTCGTTGAAGAACGCGCGCTCGTCCAAAGCCATGAGTAGATGTTATCGCTGAACGTCTGGCCCGCGTATGATCCAGTCAGATACCGCCGCCGCTCGGCCGACCAACCCATGGCTGACCCACAGACTCCTCAGACACCTCCGACCCTGCCCTCGTCGCTGCCCGTGCTGCCGCTGCGACGCACCGTGGCCTTCCCGCTGACGCTGCAGCCGCTCGCCGTGAACCGGCCGGCGTCGGTCGAGTCGGTGAACGCGGCGCTCACCACCGACCGGATGCTGCTGCTCGTGCTGCAGAAGTCCGACTCGGAGGAACCGGATCCCGAACAGCTCGAGTCGGTAGGCACGATCTGTATCGTGCGGCAGATGGCGCGAGCCGAGCACGGCCTGAACATCATCTTCGAAGGCGTCGCGCGCGTGCGAGTCGTCACGGTGAGCAAGACCGGCTCGACGATGCTCGCCGTCGTCGAACCCATGCCCGAGCGGCTCGAGCTGGGCGTCGAGACCGAGGCCTATGAGCGGCGCATCCGCGAACTGGCGGAACGGGCCGTCACGCTCGCGGCGGGCGCGTCGGCCGAAGTGCGCCAGATGGTGCTCGGCATCGAGGACCCGCTGCGCCTGTCGTATCTGCTGGGCTCGATGCTCGACGCATCGGCGGCCGAGAAGCAGGCGATTCTGGCGGCCGACCCGCTGCTCAAGAAGCTCGAACTCGTCCACGCGCTGCTCTCGCGCGAGGTGTCGGTGCTCGAGCTCAAGGGCAAGATCGAATCGCAGGCGCAAGCCGAGATGTCGGAGTCGCAGCGCCAGTACTACCTGCGTCAACAGCTCAAGGCCATTCAGGAGCAGCTCGGCGAGGGCGAAGCCAGCGAGGTGACCGAACTGCGCGAGAAGGTGGCCGCGGCCAACCTGCCCGGCGGCGTGCGCACCACGGTGAATCGTGAAATCGAACGGCTCGGGCGCATGAGCGGCGGCGGGAGCGGCGAAGCGCAGATGATCCGCACCTACCTTGATTGGGTGCTGGAAGTGCCGTGGTCCACGACCACCGAGGACCGGATCGACCCGGTGGCAGCGCGCGCCGTTCTTGACGAGGACCACTACGACCTCGACAAGGTCAAGGAACGCATTGTCGAGTACCTGGCCGTCCGCAAGCTGAAGGGCGACCTCAAGGGACCGATTCTCTGTTTCGTCGGTCCGCCAGGCGTGGGCAAGACCTCGCTCGGCCAGTCGATCGCCAAAGCGATGCAGCGCAAGTTCGTGCGCATCTCGCTTGGGGGCGTGCGCGACGAAGCAGAGATCCGCGGACACCGGCGCACCTACATCGGCGCCATGCCAGGACGCATCGTGCAGGCGCTGAAGCAGGCCGGCTCGATGAACCCGGTGTTCATGCTCGACGAGCTCGACAAGCTGGCCGTGGGCTTTCAGGGCGATCCGGCCGCGGCGCTCCTCGAGGTGCTCGACCCGGGGCAGAACCACGCGTTTCGCGACCACTACCTTGAAGTGCCGCTGGACTTGTCGAAGGTGCTCTTCATCGCCACCGCGAATCAACTCGGCCCGGTGCACCCGGCCATGCTCGACCGCATGGAGATCATCCCGCTCTCGGGCTACACCGAAGAAGACAAGATCCACATCGCGCGCAAGTACCTGATCCCGCGTCAGCTTTCGGAGCACGGGCTGGCGGCCGGGGCGGTGGCCATCGACGATGCCGGACTGCGCGCGGTGATCAGCGAATATACCCGCGAGGCAGGCGTGCGCAGCCTCGAGCGGCTCGTCGGCACCATCGCCCGGAAGGTGGCGGCCAAGGTGGTTTCGACCGGCGAGGGCGCTGCCGCCGCGCCCACCACCGTGGGCGCCGACGCCATCGACGACTACCTCGGCCCCGCGCGGTTCAAGCGCGAGGTCGCCTTCCGCACGTCCACGCCTGGCGTCGCGACCGGCCTGGCCTGGACCGAGGCCGGCGGCGACGTGCTGTTCATCGAGGCGTCGATGCTGCCTGGAGGCACGGGCCAGATCATCCTCACGGGGCAGCTCGGATCGGTCATGCAGGAGTCGGCGCGCGCGGCCGTGAGCCACATCAGATCGCAGGCACAGGCGCTCGGCATCGACCCCGCCTTCCTGCAACACCGCGACCTGCACGTGCACGTGCCGGCGGGCGCCATTCCCAAGGACGGTCCGTCGGCCGGCGTGACGATGGCGACAGCGATTCTCTCGGCCGTCACGGGCCGGATGGTGCGGGAAGACGTGGCCATGACGGGCGAGATCACGCTGAGCGGCCTGGTCCTGCCGGTGGGCGGCATCCGCGAGAAGGCGCTCGCGGCACGCCGGCTCGGGATTCGCACGGTGATCCTGCCAGCGCTGAACGAGGCCGATCTCGTGGACATTCCCGAAGAGCTCCAGCGCGACATGCGGTTCGTGTTCGCCGTGACGCTCGAAGACGTGCTGGCCGTGGCGCTCACCCCAGCAGCGGCACCCGTGGCCGCAGCGGTGGCCGCCCACGGTCCACAGGACGTCGACGCCTAGTGCGGCCCGTCGTTTACTACATCTCGGGCCACGGCTTCGGTCACGCCTCGCGATCCATCGAGGTGGTCAACGCGCTGCTGGCCGCCCGGCCGGGGTTGCCGGTGCACATCCGCACGTCGGCGCCGCGGTGGCTCTTCGACCTCACCGTGCGCGGCCCCTTCACGTTCGACGCCGTCGACACCGACCCCGGCGTGGTGCAGGTGGACAGCCTGAGCCTCGACGCGGCCGAGACCGTGCGGCGCGCCAGTGCCTACGCGCACGACCTGCCGGCGCTCGCCGCCCGCGAGGCCGCGGTGTTGCGGCATCTCGACGCGGCCTTCGTCGTCGCCGACATTCCGCCGCTCGCACTCGAGGCGGCCCGCCTGGCCGGCGTGCCCGCGGTGGCTATCGGCAACTTCACGTGGGACTGGATCTTCCGCGACTATCATGGCGGGGAGAACGCGGCCGATGCGCTCGGCGAGGTCTATCGCCGTGCCCGCCGCGCCCTTCGCCTGCCGCTCTCGGGCGGATTCGACACCATCCCTGAGGTCACCGACCTGCCCTTCATCGCGCGTCGCGCCACGTGCGCGCCGGCCGACACGCGCACCCGACTTGGTCTGCCCGAGGGCCGGCTGGCGCTCGTCTCGTTTGGCGGGTACGGCGTGTCGGGCATCGACCTCGAGGCCCTCAGTCGCACCGCTCGATGGACGCTGCTCGTCAGCGCGAGCGTGCCGTTCGGGCCAGACCGCGTGCCGCTGGCGCAGGTGGCCGCGCGCGGCGCGCTGCATCCGCTCGACGAACCGGCGATGTATGCCATGGGCCTGCGCTACGAGGACGTCGTCGCGGCGGTGGATGTGGTCGTGACCAAACCCGGCTACGGCATCATCAGCGAGTGCCTGGCCAATGACACCGCGCTGCTCTACACCGATCGCGGCCACTTCATCGAGTACGACGTGCTCGTCCGCGAGATGCCGCGGTTCGTGCGCTACGCCTACCTGCCGCAGGCTGAGCTGCTGCGGGGGCAGTGGCAGGACGCGCTCGACCATCTCGTGGCGGCCCCGCCCGCGCCTGAACACCCCACGGTCGACGGCGCCGCGGTGGCCCCCAGATGGATTCTGGCCGAGATTGGTCAGCGGTGACCGCCACATGCGGCCCGGACGTTGAATCGACGCAATCAGCCGTCCACGCGGCACGTTCCAGTCGATCGAGGGGCGACGCCGGTATCCTGTCACACCGCCGGTCACATCGGCGTTGACGGCGGCGTTGACGGCGGCGACCAGCCGTCTACAATCGCTCTTTCTGCATCAGGAGGCCCCGATGACACGATTCGCCGCATCGACTCTGCTCATGTTCGCCCTGTCGACCGCGCTTGCCGCCGAGCAGCGCCCCCAGCCTCCGACGACGTACGAGGCCGCCGTTCAACGGATGTGGAAGACGGTGCACGACAAGCTCCTGGTGATGGCCAAGGACACGCAGTTCCCGGACGCCAAGCTGGGGTGGAAGCCGCATCCCGACTCGCGCAGCGTGATGGACGAACTGCGCCACGTCACGATCGGCCTGCAGATGACGTCGGCCCTGGCGCGGGGCGAGAAGTTCGATTTCGAGGCCGCGGAGAAGGCGGTCGCCAGCAAGCCCAAGACGCGCGTGTCGGTCGTGAGCGAGATGGAAGCGGCCATCGCCGAGTCGTATCCCCTGGTCGACTCGAAGCCCTCACTGAACCTCGTGTTCTGGATCGAGCACCAGGCCGAGCACTACGGCAAGCTGGTGACCGCGTACCGCGTGAACGGCATCGTGCCGCCCGTGAGCCGGCCGAAGTAGTTCCCGAACCTACCGCCCGACACGATCGCCCTGCTCGAGCGCCTGGGCGTGAACCTGATGGTGGCCGCTTTGTCCATGCGCGCGCCGCCGGGCCCTCGCCTGACGAAGTGGTTGCTCAACACGCCCACGAACAACGCCGCGTCACTTCTGAAGTAGGCCTCGTTCGCCTGCCGTCGAGAGCCAGCAGTGCATTCACGGTCGGCGCATTGCCTCACGTGCAGTGCTCGAGCTTCCGAATCCTGGGAGCTCACGCGGATTGGCCCTGCGCCGCTAACACCGCGGCGAGCTCGCGGGGCTGGAGGGCGAAGACCGAATGGTCGGAGGCGACCTCGATGGGGTCCACGCCCAGACGCGCCGCCATCTCGCGCTGTTTCGCTGGCGGTATGATCGTGTCCTCCGTGCAGAGCACGTAGGTGCGGGGCACGTCGGGAAGTGACCGGCCGGGCCAGGGCTGTTCGACCGCTGCCCAACCTTGGGGCCGCTGCGTGGCCCTGAGGAAGGCGAGCGTCGCCTCCCGCTCCTCCGCTGGCGCGAGCGAGGCTAGGCTCTCCAGGTCAAGCGACCGGCAGCCGTTGCCGTCGTCACGTGACACCGACAGCATCGTCTCGCGAACGCTGGCGCCAGCGACGTCCCAGATCGAACGCCCCGGCTCGGGAACGACTGCCGTCACGTACACCAGGCGGTCGACGCGGGTCCGACCCGGCACGAGCGAGATCGTCGCGCCGCCCGCCGAATGGCCGACGACCACAAGTGGCCCCTCGATCCCGGTTATCGCCCCGACCACAGCCAGGGCGTAGTCGTCAAGTGTCGCCGACGGGTTCGTGCACGGCAGATCGACGGCGATGGCACGGTGACCGAGCGCC
>JANNEJ010000926.1:0-2125 GCA_031378585.1 Acidobacteriota bacterium
GAAACTGATGGATTATTTGCCAAGTTCAATTTGGCAGGGCTTGCCCATGAGTGCACTCGCCGAATTCGAGGCGCTCATCGCGCCGATCAGCGAGGCCCAGCCGTGCGGCGAGAATCTGGAAGACACGGCGCTGCTGGCTACGTTTGATTCGTTTCGCCTGTTTGGGCACTCGCTGCCACTCGACCCGCCGCCCTTGTGGCCCACCATTCGCTCCGAGGCCATTGCCGCCCTGGCCAAGAGCAAGGATCTGCGCCTGCTGACGCACTTGGCCGCGGCCACGCTCAGAACCGACGGACTTGGTGCCTTTCTCGACACCGTCGCCGTGGCAGCCGCGTGGCTCGAGCAATCCTGGGCAACGACCTTTCCGATGGTCGATGAAGACGCCATTCTGCGACGCAACGCCCTCAATGGCTTCGGCGACCAGGTCGCCATCGTCGATGGCGTGCGCCGGGCGCCGCTTGTGGCCAGTCGCGAGCACGGCCGGATCAGTTTGCGCGATGTCGAAATGGCCGCCGGCCTGGTGCCTGTGGGCGAAGGCGACACGCCGCCCGACACGGGGAGGATTACCGCCGCGTTTGGCGCCATGCCGCTCGACGACCTTCGTGGCCTGCTGCAGGGGGTCGAGGCGGCCGCTGCCGCGCTCAAGCGCATCGATGCGAAGATGCGCGCCGAAGCCGGGGTCGAAGCCGCGCCGACGTTTGACCCACTGGCCGCGCAGCTCACGAAGGTTGTCAAGACCCTGCGGGCACAGCTGGCGCAGCGCGGCGACGGCGAGGGTGAGGGCGAAGGAGACGGCGGCGCGACGCAAGCCGGCGGTGCCGCGATTGGAGCGGTGCGGTCACGCCAGGATGCCATCCGCGCGCTCGATGCCGTGGCGGCGTTCTTTCGCCAGGCCGAGCCGTCGAGTCCTGTGCCGTATTTCCTGGAACGGGCCAAGCGCCTGGTGGCCAAGGATTTCATCGAAGTGTTAAGCGACGTAGCGCCGGGTGCGCTGTCGTCGGCGCGCGAAGCAGTAGGGCTGAGAGACCAGTAGCCCCACGGGGCGATTGGCGGGAGGATTGTCGTGGCGAAGGCGAGCAGTCAGAAATTCATCGCACGTAATCGGGCTCCACGCGTTCAGATCGAATACGACGTGGAGCTGTACGGTTCCGAAAAGAAGGTGCAGCTGCCGTTTGTCATGGGCGTGCTTGCGGATCTGTCGGGCAATCCGTCGGAGCCGCTGCCGCAGGTCGACGATCGGAAGTTCCTCGAGATCGACGTCGACAACTTCGACAGCCGCATGAAGGCCATGAAGCCGCGGGTGGCCTTTCAGGTGCCCAACACGTTGACGGGCGAGGGCAGCCTCAACGTGGAGCTCACATTCGAAAGCATGGACGACTTCTCGCCCGCGGCGATCGCGCGTCGTGTGGGCGCCCTCAACAAGCTGCTCGAAGCACGCGAACAACTGTCGAATCTCATCACCTACATGGACGGCAAGAGCGGGGCCGAGGAGCTGGTCAGCAAGCTCCTGCAGGATCCGGCACTGCTGCAGACGCTGGCGACGACCAAGAAACCCGCCGAGGAACCCCCGTCCTAGGCTCTGACCTATTGGAGCGGAGAACAATTACATGGCCGACCCTAAGTCCCAACAGATCGGGGAGACGACGACTGGTCCGCTCGAGGCGACCGAGTTCGATTCCCTTCTGCGGAAGGAATTCAAGCCCAAGTCGGATGCCGCGAAAGAGGCCGTCGAGCGCGCCGTGCGCACGCTGGCCGAGCAGGCGCTTGCCGACACCAAGCTCATCAGCACCGACGTCGTGCAGTCCATTCAGGCGATCATCGCCCAGTTGGACGCCAAGCTCACCGAGCAGATCAACCAGATTCTGCATCATGAAGATCTGCAGAAGGTTGAAGGCGCGTGGCGCGGCCTGCACTATCTGGTCAACAACACCGAAACCGACGAGATGTTGAAGGTCCGGGTGTTCAATGTCACGAAGAAGGAACTGGGCAAGACGCTCAAGAAATACAAGGGCACGGCGTGGGATCAGAGCCCGATCTTCAAGCGCATCTACGAGGCGGAGTACGGTCAGTTCGGCGGCGAGCCCTTCGGGTGCCTGGTCGGCGACTACTACTTCAACCACGGTCC
>JANNEJ010001016.1:0-7716 GCA_031378585.1 Acidobacteriota bacterium
CGACCGTCGTCTGCTTCCGCCACGACGCCACTCGCTTCGCTTTTGGTGACGCCGTCTGGGCGAAGTACGGTCAGGCGTTCAGTGACTACCTGAAGTTCACCGATCCGAAGACCCAGAAGGCGCCGGCACTCAACGTCTACAACACGGCGGGCTACGGCGACTATCTGTCGTCGCTCGGCGTGACGATCGGCGATGTGGCGAAGCGGGGCGTGCGGTTTGCCATCTGTGACGGCTCCACGCGCCGCGTCTCGCAGTTGCTCGCGCGGGCGACGAAGGGGACGGCTGAAGACATCTACAAGGAACTCGTCGCCGACGCGATCCCGAGCGGCCGGTTCGTCAACTTCGGCGTCATCGCCGTGACGCGTGCGCAGGAACGTGGCTACGCCTTGTTGTCCGTCGGGTAATCGCCCACGGCCGACCGGACGTGGGCCGGTCGAGGCGACGGTGGCGGCACTTGGCGTAGGATGAGGTCATGACCGCCGGACCCGACGCCGTCATCATCTTCGGCAAAGACACGTGACCCTACACGACGGCCGCCCGTGAGGCGTACGCCGCGCGTGGTCCAGTGACCTACGTGAACGTCAAGAAGGACCCGATGAATCTGGCGCGGATGCTGCAGCACAGCGGCGGGGTGCGCACGGTGCCCGTGATCGTCGACCACGGCGCCGTGACGATCGGCTACGGCGGCACGTGAGGGGTCTGACTTCGGGTCGCCGGTCCGGCGGCCTCGTGGCGCACGCGTGACGAGCATTCCCCTGCACGCCGGCAATCCCGGCCCCATGACCGGCAGCGGCAACTGGACCTATCTGGTGGCCGGCCGTGCGCCCGTGCTGATCGACGCCGGCGTCGGCCACGCCGCCCACCTCGACGCGGTGTTCGCGCAGGCGCCGTCGGGGCCCGCGCAGGTGCTGGTCACGCACATTCACTCCGACCATGCGTCTGGAGCGCCAGCGCTGTCGCGGCGCGCGCCCGGCGCCCGGTTCGTCAAACACCCGTGGCCCGAGCGGGACGCCGACGTGCCGGTCGCGTGGCAGGCCGTTCGGGACGGCGCAGAGATCGATACCGACGAGGGCCCGTTGCTGGTCGTGCATACACCGGGGCACTCGCCCGACCACCTCGCGTTCGTGCATGTCGCCTCGGGCACGGCCTTCACCGGCGACCTGCTGGTGCTCGGCAGCACGGTCGTGATCCCAGCCTCGGACGGCGGCGTGCTCGCCGACTACCTGCGGTCCCTGGAGCGGCTGGCGGCGATGGGCATCACGCGCGCGCTGCCCGCCCATGGGCCGGTCATCGAGAATCCGCTCGCGCTCATCGAGGAGTACCTGGCGCACCGCCGCCGTCGTGACGCGCAGGTGCGCGAGGCCCTGGCGGGAGGACTCGCGCGCGTGGAGGACATCGCCGGGCGCATCTACCTCGGTCTCGATCCCGTGCTCGTGCCCCAGGCGCACGAGAGCGTGCTGGCGCACCTCGTGAAGCTCGAATCCGAGGGCTCCGCCGAGCGCGCCGGCGAGACCTGGCGTCTTCTGGGGTAGGCCCTCGGCCGGTGGCGGCTGCGTCAAGTGCTACAGTGCTGGAACGCGGCGTGTCGAGCGACCGCGGAGACCTGTCCATGGAAAAGATCGTCGATTACATCAACGTCAACCGCGACCACTACATCGACCAGCTCAAGGCGTTTCTGGCCATCCCGAGCGTCTCGGCGCTGCCGGCCCACAACGTCGATACCAGGCGGTGCGCCGAGTGGGTGGCCGCGGAGCTCACTCGCATCGGCCTGCAGAGCGTGCGGCTCGTCGAGACGCCTGGGCATCCGGTCGTCTACGCGGAATGGCTGGGCGCTCCGGGTGCGCCCACGATGCTCTTCTACGGCCACTACGACGTGCAACCGGTCGATCCCCTCAATTTGTGGACGTCGCCTCCCTTCGAGGCCACGGTGCGCGACGGCGAGCTGTTTGCACGCGGCGCGGTCGATGACAAGGGCCAGGTCTTCATGCACATGAAGGCCATCGAGGCGCACCTGTCCCAGTCCGGGACGCTGCCCATCAACATCAAGGTCGTGATTGAAGGCGAAGAGGAAGTTGGCAGCGCCAACCTCGACGACTTCATCAAGGCCAGCAAGGATCTGCTCGAGGCCGATGTGGTCGTCATCAGCGACTCACCGATGTTCGACCGGGGTGTGCCGTCGATCTGCTACGGCCTGCGCGGTCTGGCCTACTTCCAGATCGATGTGCGCGGCTCGAAGTCGGATCTGCACTCCGGGTCGTTTGGCGGCGCGGTCGTGAATCCTGCGATGGCGCTTGCCCAGGCCCTCGCGCAGATGAAGGACAAGGGCGGCCGGATCAAGATTCCAGGCTTCTATGACGACGTCGTGGCGCTGCGCGACGAAGAGCGGGCCGAGTTTGCGAAGTTGCCCTTCAACGAGAAGCGCTACCGCATGGACCTGGGCGCGCCGAAGCTCTACGGCGAGGCCGGCTACACCACGCTCGAGCGGACGTGGGCACGGCCGACCTTCGAGGTCAACGGCCTGCTCTCTGGCTTCACCGGCGACGGAGCCAAGACGGTCCTGCCCGCCGTGGCGATGGCGAAGGTGAGCATGCGTCTTGTGCCCAATCAGGATCCTGCGAAGATCGGCGATCTCTTCGAGGCCTACCTCGAGAAGGTGATGACCAAGGCCGTCAACTACTCGCTGATTCGCATGCACGGCGGCAAGCCGTGGATGACGTCGTTCGACAACCAGTACGTGCAGGCCGCGGGCCGGGCCATCGAGCGCGGCTTCGGCAAGACGCCCGTATTCAACCGTGAAGGCGGGTCGATTCCCGTCGTGGCCACCTTCCAGGAAGAGCTTGGCCTGCCGTGTGTGCTGTTTGGCGTCGGCCTTCCCGACGAGAACGCTCATGCGCCAGACGAGAAGATCGACCTCGGCAATTTCCACAACGGCGTGATTGCCTCGGCCGCACTCTACGAAGAGATCGGCCGCCTGCGGTGAGATGGAGGGCGTGGTTGTCGCCCTCCGCGCGTTTTACGGCCCGCTAGCGCCGCCGCCACGGGAGCTGTTTGCGTTCTTCGTGTGGGACGTGGTGTCGGCCCGCGCCCTGCCGGCACGACGCGACGTGGCATGGCAGGCACTGAAGCGGCTTCCGGCGCTGACACCCGACGCGATGTTCCGCGCGTCAACGGATGACCTCGAACAGGCACTGCGTGCGGTCGGTGCCGTCGAGCAGCGTATCGAGGCGCTGAAGGACGGCAGCGGCTACTTCCGGTGGCACCGCAACCTGGGGACGGTCGTGGGCGGTCCGCTGCTCGGGGCCGTGCGCGTCCTGGCGGAGGTGCCGCACCTCAGCGCGGCGGCCAGGACACGCGCGCTGCTCATGGTGGGTGGACACGCCCTGGCGCCGGTCGACGACGCCGTGGCGCGTGTGCTGGCCCGGCTCCAGGGTGATGGTTCCGGTCCGAAGGCGCGCCTGCGCCGCGAGGCCCGGCGTCGGCTCTTCGAGGCGTGTCACGGCGACCGCGAGGCGATTGCTGAGGCCGTCGTGGTGCTGGCCCACCATGCCGCCCATGCCTGTGCCGAGCACGCACCGCACTGCTCGGTCTGTCCGCTGGCGCCAGAGTGCCGCCATCGACAGCACTCCGGCGCCTAGTTCAATGAAGCCAGGCGCCGCCTGAGCGACTTCACGTGGTCCCACACCTGCGTGCTCTCATCGCGCGTCTCGTCGCCCTTGTCGGTGAGCGCCACGAGCTTCAGGTAGGCCTCGAGATCCCGGAGCGCCGGCGCGTAGTCGTGCAGATGATAGGAGAGCAAGCCGCGGTCGCGTAGTTCCTGCAGCGACGAGGGCGCAAGCGCCAGCAGCGCGTCGGTCACGGTGCGGGCGTGTGGGAACGAGCGGTTCTGGACATACAGCCGTTTCAAGTTCAAGAGCATGCGCACGAATATCTGCCGCCGCGAGGCCCGCGCCATCAGCGCCGGCCTGAAGGCCATCTCGCCGTCGTCCTGCTTGGCGAGCAGCGCCCGGCAATCAGGTTCGGTCAGCACTGCGCCGCCGTCGAAGGGGTCCACGACCAGGCCGTCGTCCGCGGTGCCGGTCGCGCCGTCCCATACCCGCACCAGGAAGTGTCCCGGGAAGTTGATGCCCTCTGCATGCAGGCCGGCGCGCCGGGCCGTTTCGATGTACACGACCGAGAGGGTGATGGGGATCCCGAGGCCGCGGTCGAGCACCTGGTTGAGACAGCTGTTGCGCACGTCGGCGTAGCGGTCGCGATTGCCGCGGAATCCGAGGTCGGTGTAGAGGCAGTGGTTCACGGCCTCCACGCGCGCGTGCACCGGCCCTTCCGCACCGGCGGCCCGCGCGACGCATTCGAGGGCCTGATCCCCGATGGCGTCGAGCTTGGCCAGGTAGGCCCGAGCGTCGAGGTGCGGGTACTCCACGGCGGCGATCACCAGCGCGCCCGGCGCGACCTCGCGCGCGGCACGCGTGTCGGCCTCGCTCAGCATGCGAGTCAGGGTGTCGGTCAGCGTGGTCATCCGGCGCGCTCGCAGAGGCGTTCGAGCGTCTCCAGGGCCAGCGTGCCCAGGCCCTCCACGACCAGTTCCGCATGCGCGGCGAGGGCGTCGGCAGGGTAGGTGTTCGTGACGGCAACCGTGCGCAGACCGGCGGCGCGAGCCGACTCGAGGCCCCAGCGGGAATCCTCGATGGCCACCGTGTGGTGGGCGCTGAGCGTCAAGCCGGCGGCGGCCTGCATGCGCGCGAAGGCCTCGAGGTACGGGTCGGGCGCGGGTTTCGACCTGGTCGTCTGATCGGCGCCCACGACGGCGAAAAAGCATCCGCGCAGGCCCGCGTGGGCGAGCACCTCTTCGATCTCGCGCGTGTGGGCACCCGAGGCGATGGCCAGGGGCACGCGGGCCGAGGCCGCGCGGACAAAAGCACTCGCGCCAGGGAATAGCATCTCGCCGGCAGCGGCCAGCACCTCGTAGCGATGGGCCTTCGCGGTCACGAGCGCCTGCAACTGGGCCGGGGCGAGCGGCGTGCCGAGGTCCTGGCCGAGCGACTTGAACACGCCGTGGTCGTCAAACCCCAGGTAGCGCTCGTAGTAGGCCTCGTCGCTCAGCACGAGCGGCGTTGCGGCGAGCGCGTCCTGGAACGCACGCAGGTGGAGGCGCTCGCTGTTGGCGACGACGCCGTCGAAGTCGAGGATGATCGCCTGCAGCGCGCTCATCGCCTTGGCGCCAGAATCTCGGAGGCGCGCAGGCGTTCACCGGCCCGGACCGGCGTCTTCAGGCGGTTCTCCGTTGGCGGATACGGACAGTCGTACTCGGCGTTGTAGTAGCAGTACGGATGGTAGGCGGCGTTGAAGTCCACGACATACACGCCGCTCGACTGCGGGTCGATGTCCATGTAGCGGCCAGCCTGATACGTCTCGGTGCCGCTCGTGAGGTCGCTGAAGGGCACGAACAGCCGCGAGATGCTCGGCTCGCCCGCCTCGGCAAAGGCGGTGAGCCGCAACGTCTGTCCCTTGAGCGTGAACTCGAGATAGCCCACGCGCTCCATGTCGCGCTGCTTGCCGGTAGAGGTGGGCATGACCAGGCGCGTGCGGGACTCCAGCAGGCGCAAGGTGCCGGGTGGCGCGTACGCCGGGTCCACCTCGAAGTAGCTGAGCGGCAAGAACGTGTCGTAGTCGGCGGGTTTCACGGGTGAGTCGGCGCCGCCGCGGAAGAACTCGTTCTTCTTCGTGCGCGCCCCGGCGACCTGACGCGTGTAGGCCGCCTCGGGCGCTTCCTGCGCACACGCACCCAGCATTCCCAGCGCCATCGCCACGGCCATGGCGCGCCACCCCGAACGGCTACTCACACCTGTCAGTGTGCCACAGGTCGATACGGCGGCACGGTGCCTTGCCGGCTACGCAAACGGATAGCCGCCCTTTGCGACCACAGCGTCGGCAATCGTGCGCCGCAGCGCCACGAGGTTCGCGGGCGGGAGCTTCATCAGGCGGCGCAGCGCCGCCAGGCTCGTGCGCAGCGAGTCGCCCTCGACCAGACCCGCCAGGGCCGCGCGCGCGGCCAGCTCGATGCGCCCACACGCTTCATGCGTCACGACGGTGGCCGTGGCGACATGCAGCGCAGCGGATGGTCCGGTGGCGGCCAACGCCCGCAGCACGGCGCTCTCGGCGGCGTAGGCGTCGATCACGATGTCGGCCAGCAAGGACAGCACTTCCTGCTCGTGCTGCAGGCCGTCGCCGTGTCGCTGCATGGCGGTGCCTGCCACGAAGAGCAGCACTTTCTTGAACGCGGTCACGGCCTGACGTTCGGCCCCAAGCACGCGGTCGCTCACGTCGGGTGCGACGGCAGGCCCCATGATCTCGTCCTGCAGCTTCCTGGCCGCGGCCACGAGCGGCAGGTCGCCCTTGAGCGCCTTCTTGATCAGCATGCCGGGGATGAGCAGCCGGTTGATCTCGTTGGTGCCTTCGAAAATGCGGTTCACGCGCGCGTCGCGGTAGCGCCGCTCCACCGGGTAGTCGGTCACGAAGCCGTTGCCGCCGAAGATCTGCAGGCTCTCGTCGATGACGTAGTCGGCCACTTCGCTGCCGTAGACCTTCGCGACCGACGCCTCGACGGCGTACTCCTCGAGTGCCTGCAGCATCGACCCCGGCGAGCCGCCCGCCGCCGCAACCGTGTCGTCGATGAGGCCCGCCGTGCGGTACATCAGGCTCTCGAGTGCGTACTCGCGCGCCGTCATCTCGCCGAGCTTGTGGCGGATGGCACCGAAGGTGGCAATCGGCACGCCGAACTGCTTGCGCGTGGCGGCGTACTTGGCGGAATCGGCCAGCGCGCACTTGGCGCCTCCCGAGGTCATAGCGCCGAGCTTGAAGCGCCCGAAGTTGAGCACGTTGAAGGCCACCTTGTGGCCTTTGCCGATCTCGCCGAGCACGGCGTCGGCAGGCACCGGCACGTCCTGCAGGATCACGGGTGTGGTCGACGAGCCGTGCAGGCCCAGTTTGTGTTCTTCCTTGCCCGACGAGACACCCGGCCAGCCGCGCTCCACGATGAACGCGGTGAACTGCTCGCCGTCCACCTTGGCGAAGATGATGAAGACGTCGGCGAAGCCGCCGTTGGTGATCCACATCTTCTCGCCCGAGAGCACGAAGCTGCCGTCGGGTTGCCGCATGGCCCTGGCCTTGGCGCCGAGCGCGTCGGAGCCTGAGCCCGACTCGCTGAGGCAGTAGGCGCCCGCCAGGTCGCCCGCGACGAGCGCGGGCAGGTACTTCGCCTTCTGCGCCTCGGTGCCAAACATGAAGATCGGCAGGATCGTGAGGTTGGCCTGCGCGCCGAAGGTCGCGGCAAACGACGAGTTGCTGGCCACCTGCTCGCTCACGATCAGCGTGGCCACCTTGTCGAGATCCACGCCGCCGAAGGCCTCGGGCACGTTGGTGCCGAGCAGGCCAAGCGCGCCGCACTTCTGCAGCAGCGTGCGATTGAGCACCCAATCCTTCTGCTCGAGCCGGTCGAGCACGGGCAGCACCTCGCCGGTCATGAACTCCGAGGCTGTCTGCTCGATCATCCGGTGTTCGTCGGTGATGCGCTCGCGCGTCATCACTGCGGCCGGATCGGTCTCGATGATCAGCCACTCGCCGCCGCGGGTGTGGTGTGCCGTTGCTGGTGCCGCCATGTGTGCTCTCCTCTGCTGCCCTGGCCGGCGCTCCCATGGCCCCGGCGTGTACGCTCGCGCG
>JANNEJ010001020.1:0-2316 GCA_031378585.1 Acidobacteriota bacterium
GCCGACGACACGGTGGTCGTCACCGCCCGCGCCGAATCGACCACTACCGGCGAGTTGGCGACCGTGACGTCACGCGACGCCACGGCCAGCAGGTCGCCGGCGCCGAGCACGCCGTCGTTCAGGCCGCCGGCCCGGACGGCCGCGAAGAACATTCGGTAAAGGCCCAGAGGCTCGATACCGCTGAAGGTGTAGCTGAAAAACGAGCTGCTCTGATCCGGGAAGGCCGAGGCCAGGCTGACGCCCCGCACCACCGGCACCAGCGACCGCAGGTTGCCGACCGTGCCGACCCGTGCGCCCACGCCCGGGCCCGCCGACACCACCGTGGTGCCATCCGGCAGCAGGATCAGGAAGTAGAAGTCGGCCAGCGGTCCGCCGCCGGGGTTGTCTACCGTGATGCCGGCCACAAGGGTGTCGCCGGGCGCGATGGCCTGCGTGTTCACGGTGAGGCCGAGCCGGAGGGCACCGGCTTGGGCCCTCACTGCCGGTTGCCACGGCGTTGGCGCCAGGCCAAGCAGCACGAATATCAGCAGAACTCGAATCGCACGCATGTGGAGACTCCTTGAAGGCACTGACCGATGGACCGTGCTGGTGCTTCTCTCTACGTGGCGCAAACCAGACCGAAACTCGTCGGGGGCCATCCAAAGGAGGCTCGGGCTGGCTTGCTGAGGTCACGCCACGACTGAGGTGTTCGGGCGCGGTGACAGGCCCCGTTACAACCGGTCCCGTTACAATTGGCGACGAGGAGCACCTCCCATGCCCACTGTCGCAACCTTCACCCCGCCCGGCACACCGTCGCCCATTGGCCCGTACAGTCACGTGGCCCGCGTCGGGCCGTCGATCACGATTGGCGGCACGGCCGGGTTCGATCCTGTAACCGATGAGCTGGTGGGGACGGACGTGGCGTCGCAGACGCGCCGGATTCTCGAGTCATTTCGCGTCATGCTGGAGCATGTCGGCTCCGACCTGCAGCATGTCGTGCACGTCAACGTGTTCCTGCTCGAGATGGCCGATTTCGACGCGATGAACCGCGCCTATGTCGAGATGCTGGGCGCCCATCGACCCGCGCGCACCGTCATTGGCGTGCACGAGCTGCCGAAGCCCGGGGTGCGGCTCACCATGAATCTCACGGCCGTCGTCAGGGATTGAGCCCCGAGCGGATGGCGCGAGATCCGTGCCATCGGGGTCAGACCCCGGGGTAGCAGTTTCTGCGTCATCGTCTGATGTAACGGTGACAGGCCCCGCTACAATTCGGCCGATGCGACCCATCCTGCCGCTGCTGACCTGCGCGATTCTGACCTGCGCCCTCCTTGGGCTGGTTGAGGGCCGTCCTTGGGCCCAGCCGGTCGCAGACATCGTGATCGAGAAGAACGTCGCGGCGCGGATGCGCGACGGAGTGGTGCTGCGTGCGGACGTCTACCGCCCACGGACCGACGGGCGACGTCCGGCCCTGCTGCAGCGCACGCCCTACTCGAAGAATCCCGACGCGCCCGACAGCCAGTTCCATCGCCTCGCGCGTGCCGGGTTCGTCGTGGTCGTGCAGGACACGCGCGGGCGTTACATGTCGGACGGCGTGGCCGTGCCGCACGACGAGGGGGCCGACGGCTACGACACGATCGAGTGGGTGGCGGCGCTGCCATACGTGGACGGCCGCGTCGGGATGTTCGGCGGCAGCTACAGCGCCACCGTGCAACTGCTGGCCGCGCCGCTGCGCCCGCCGCACCTCGTCGCGCTCTTTCCGTCTGCGTCGTACGCGAGCCGCTACGACATGGTCTTCCAGGGTGGCGCGTTCTATCTGGGCGACGGGCTCAGCTGGAGCCTCGGCCAGGGGAAAGACGTGCGCCGGCGGGTGCTCGAGCCGAAGGCCGACCGCGACCACGAGCTTGGACTCCCGCCGGAGGAACGCAAGCAGCTCCAGTCCGAGTGGTATCAGCATCTGCCGCTCAACACCATCGAGGCGCTGCAGATCCGCCGCTACTCGCCCGGCTACTTCGACCTGCTGCAGCATCCGTCGTACGACGCCTTCTGGACGACGTTCGACGTCGCCGCGAAGCACTCGAAGTTTGAAGTGCCCGCGTATCACCTCACCGGGTGGTACGACAGCCTGCTGAACGGCACGCTCGCGAATTTCAGTGGCCTGCGGGCCAACGCCGGCACGCCGCGGGCGCGCGCGAATCAGCGGCTCATCGTGGGGCCGTGGACGCACGCGCGGCCCACAGCGAGCACGACCCGAAGAGGCGACGTGGACTTCGGGCCCGAGGCCGGCTTCGATTCCGAGGGACTCATCATCCGCTGGTTCAAGCACTGGATGCCCGCGCC
>JANNEJ010000675.1:0-3840 GCA_031378585.1 Acidobacteriota bacterium
GTGAACTCGGCGTGCGCGAGGAACTCGTCGCCGTCGGACCGTGGCGCGAGGCCCATCTGTGACAACGTCCGCGACGGAGCCTACCCTGGCGCCACTGCCGGCCACGTTTCGCGCGGGCGTCCGCGATCGGCTCCGGGCTCGGTCCGAGGCCGCGGGCCTCGACGGCCTGCTGATCCTCGCGCCCGGGAACCTCACCTATGCCACCGGCTGGCACTTCTCGGTGAACGAACGCCCGATGGGGCTGTGGGTGCCCGTCTCAGGCGCGGCGCGGCTGCTCGTGCCGCACCTGGAGCTCGAGAACGCGCTCGATGTGCCCGGACTGACGGTGACGACCTACGACGAATTTCCTGGCGAGGTTCCGCCCGTGCTCTGGATGCTCGCTGAAACCGGCGCTCGGCGGCTCGGGGTCGACGCGCTCGAGGCGCCGCTGCTCGACGAGGCCCGCGCCCGCGTTGACCTTCTTGACCTGGGCGATCACGTGCGCCCCGAGCGGGTCGTGAAGCAACCGGAGGAACTCGCGCTCATCCGCGAGGCGGCGCGCTTTGCCGACATGGTGCTGGAACGCCTGCGCGCCTCGGGGCCCGACGTCATCCGCCAGGGCGGCACCGAACTGGATGTGATGGCCGACTGTACAGGTCATGCGCGCGCGGCGCTCGTGGCCACGCACGGGTCCGCGTTCCAGGGCACGAAGGTGGCCATCACGGTGTCGGTGCATTCCGGTCCGCGCGCGGCGCTGCCGCACGGCTCGGTGCTGGCGCGCCGACCCCAGCCTGGCGAGCCGGTGATTGCCGGCATCGGCTGCAGCCTGGGCGGCTACCACGCCGAAAGCGGCGTCACGTTCGTGTGCGGCGGCATCAGCGCCGAGCAGCGGCGTGTGATGCAGGCGATGGACGAGGCCAACCGCGCCACCGTCGACGCGCTCGCGCGCGGGCTCACGTGTGCCGAGGTCAACACCGCCGCGCTGGCGCCGATCCGCGCGGCGGGCCTGGGCGACACGATTCGACACCGTATCGGCCACGGCATGGGCGTGGAAGGCCACGAAGCGCCGTGGCTCGCGCCTGGCGACCACACGCCCGCTGCGGCCGGCATGGTGTTTTCCTGCGAACCGGGTGTCTATCGTCCCGGCCGCGACGGCTGGCGCACGATCGAGACACTCATCGTCGGTGACGGCGCCGTCGAGGTCGCCAGCCGCTTCCAATCCACCCATGCGGTCGACGATCGCGTCATACCCGTCTAAGGAGCCTGTCCATGCCCGAGCCCGCCGCGTGGCGTTATCAGAAGATCACCAAGCCGATGTTCGACCTGCCCGCGCCGCCCCTGGTGCTGACGGGCCGCGTGTTGACGATGGCGGGCGAGGTCATCGAGGACGGCTTCGTCGAGTTCAACGCCGGCAAGATCACCGCCGTGGGTCCGCGCGGCGCCCGCGCCGCCAGCGACGTGCCGGTCGTCGCCACCGGCGGCACGATCATGCCGGGGCTCATCAACAGCCACGCGCACCTGAACTGGGACGGCATTCACGACCTGGCGCGGCAGTCGATGGACGACCCGCGCGAGATGTCGGTGTTCAAGGCGGCGGCCAACATGCTGAAGAGCCTGCGCGCCGGTGTGACGATGGTGCGCGACCTCGGCTTCCACGACCTGAACCTGTTCTCCAAGCAGGCGGTAGAACAAGGCATCTTTCCGGGCCCGCGTCTGAAGGTGTGTGGCGCGGCCATCATCCAGACCGGCGGCCACACCTACTGGGTATGCCGCGAAGCCAGCGGCGCCGACGAGATGCGCCGGGCCGTGCGCGAGCAGGTGCGGGGCGGCGCCGACCTCATCAAGATCATGGCCTGTCACGACACGCTGGAGTTCACCGACGAAGAGCTGCGCGCCGTCATCGACGAGGCGCACCGGAACAACCTGCCGATCACCGCGCACGCCACCTACGACGCCTGCATCGAGCGCGTGGCCCGCTTCGGCGTGGACTGCGTCGAGCACGGCGGCTCGATGTCCGAGTCCACGGTGGCGCTCCTGCTCGAGAAGAAGATTCCCATCGTGACCACCTTTGCGCCGCTGGTGCAGCAGAGCCAGCCCGAGGTGGCCAGGAAGTTCGGCATCCCCGACTGGAAGGTGGAGGAGCGGCAGAAGGCCATCGCCAATCCCGCCCGCTACGAAGGACTCGTGCGCGCCGCCAAGGCCGGCGTGCCGATCGTGTTTGGCACCGACGCCGGCAGCCCCGCCGTGGAACACGACGTCATCGCCCCGGAACTGGCCTTCATGGTGAAGGTCGGTGTGTGCCCCGACAACCTGGACGCGCTCGCGTCCATTACCATCCGCGCCGCGCGCCTGTCGCGCATGGACAAGCTGATCGGCACACTCGAAGCGGGCAAGGCGGCCGATCTCATCGTGGTCGACGGCAAACCCGACGAGGACCTGTTCGCGCTCGATCGCGTGCGCATGACGTTTCTGGCCGGCAAGAGGATGCACGGATGAGCGTGCTCGCTTCGCGACTGGCGCCGCGCATCGTCGAGGAAGACGGCGCCTTCCGCACGCGCATGCTGGCGCTGGCTGCCGGCATGACCAACGTGATCGCCCTCGGACGGGGCGACCCAGATTTCCACACGCCGGCGCATATCGTGGCGGCGGCCAAGGCGGCTATTGACGCGAACCACCATCACTACACCGGGCCGACGGGCCTGCCGGCGCTGCGTGCGGCCATCGCCACCGATCTGAAGTCCGCGCACGGGCTCGACTACGGCGCCGACGAGGTCGTCGTGACCGCCGGCGCGCAGGAGGCCGTCATGCTCACGATGCTGGGCCTGTGCACGCCGGGCGACGAGGTGCTCATCACGAGCCCGCGTTTCACCACCTACGACACGGCCGTGCGCCTCTGTGGCGGCGTGCCGGTGCCGGTGCCCACCTACGAGAAGGACGACTTCGCGCTCGACGTCGCTGAAATCGAGCGCCGCATCACGCCTCGCACGCGGATGTTCGTGCTGACCTCGCCCAATAATCCCACCGGCGCCGTGACGCCGCCGTCGGTGATGCGCGCCATCGCGGATCTGGCACTGAGGCACGACATCTTGATCGTCGCCGACGAGATCTACGCGCGCATGATCTACGCGCCGAACGAACATCTGTCGATCGCGACCCTGCCCGGGATGCGCGAGCGCACGGTGACGCTGAACGGCTTCTCGAAGACCTACGCGATGACCGGCTGGCGCGTCGGCTACCTGGCGGCGCCGGGCGATTTCGTGGCGAAAGTGACCGAGCCGCGGCATACGCTGTCGATTAACACCTGCACCATCAGCCAGTACGCGGCGCTCGCGGCGCTGACCGGCCCGCAGGAACCGGTGCAGGCCATGCTGGCCGAGTACGGGGCACGTCGAGCGTGGCTGATGCCGGCGTTGACCGAGGCGGGCTTCACCTACGGGCACCCGGGCGGCGCGTTCTACATCTACACGAATATCTCGTCATCGGGTCTGCCCGCGCCCGCGTTCTGCGAGCGGCTGCTGCGCGAGACCGGCGTGATGGTGTTTCCGGGCACGATGTTTGGCGACACGAGCACCGACTACATCCGCATCAGTTATCTGCAGCCGCTGCCCCTCATCCGCGAGGCCATCGGACGCATCGCAGAATTCGCCAACCGGGTCGGCGGGGTCAGACCCTATTCAAGCCCTGACCAGAAAGGGGTCTGACCCCATGTCACCCCCGTCAAAGTTTGTCGGCATTCAGATCAGCCCCATCAGCTTCGTGGATGAGGGCGTGGAAGCCGTGCTCGACACGCTGCAGCACCGCGTCGGTGTCAACGTGCTCATGCTGGGCACGGTGAGCTGGCTGGGCCTCAAGAGCGGTCGC
>JANNEJ010000054.1:0-1964 GCA_031378585.1 Acidobacteriota bacterium
CGCCACGCTCGTGCTGACGCTCCCCCTCAGCGATTCGACGGGCGGCCCTCTGGCCGACGTGAAAGTCACCGCCGTGGGCCCGGTCGAGCGCGAAGGGATCACGACCGCCGCGGGTCAAGTGCGCATGCTCGGGATCCGCGCGGGTACCTATCGCGTGCGGTTCGAACGCGAGGGGTTCTACACGTTCGAGAAGGAGATGCCGTGGCGCGCGGGCACGCCGGCGCCAACGTCTGAAGTCACGCTCACGGCCGCCCCGCCGCCACCACCACCACCGCCGCCACCGCCCGAACCACCCACGCGGGTGACGCCGGCATTTGTCCCGGACCTTCCGGCCGGGAAGCCGTCGAATGTGTCGGTGCCCGACTACATCGAGCGCAATCACATCAGCACGAAGGAACCGCACAAGGAAAACCTGATCGGCTGCAGCGGTGGGGCCCAGACGTGGCTCTGGCAGGTGCGAGAACCGTGGCAGGGCCAGAAGCACGACAGCGCTGAACTGATGATCTACGTCGTTGGAGGCGAAGGCACGCTCTCGCTGAATGGCCGGGAGATCCAGGTCGCGGCAGGCACGTTGGCGGTGGTGCCCAGGGGCACGACCTACGGCTTCACCAAGAAGGGGCGCGCGCCGGCGATGTACATGCTGGCCACGCTATCGGGCCCGCCCTGCGCGCAATGACGAGCGGCTAGCCGCGCTAGTGTCCCGGCTAGTAAACTGATAGCCGTAATGAGCCAATCGGATAGTTCGGACGCGGCCGCCGCCCCTGAGAGTCCCACGCCCTCACTCGATTTCGTGCGGGAGATTGTGGCGGCCGACGTGGCCGCCGGGGTGAACCAGGGCCGTGTGGTCACGCGCTTCCCACCCGAGCCAAACGGCTACCTGCACATCGGTCACGCCAAGGCCATCTGCGTGGATTTCGGCGTGGCTGCCGACCACGGCGGTTACTGCAACCTGCGCTTCGACGACACGAATCCGGTCATAGAGGTCGTCGAGTTCGTGGACTCCATCAAAGCGGACGTGCGCTGGCTGGGGTTCGAATGGCACGACCGCGAGTACTACGCGTCGGACTACTACGAGCGGCTGGACCTCGACGCCGAGGGTCTCATCGGCCGCGGCAGGGCGTTTGTCGACTCGCACTCGGCCGACGAGATCCGCGCCCACCGGGGCACGTTGACCGAGCCTGGCACCGAGTCGCCCTACCGCGGCCGCAGCGTCGAAGAGAACCTTGACCTCTTCCGCCGCATGCGCGCGGGCGAGTTCGCCGATGGCACCCATGTGCTGCGCGCGGCGATCGACATGGCGTCGCCCAACATCAACCTGCGCGACCCGGTGCTCTACCGCATCCGCCACGCCACGCATCACCGCACCGGCGACACGTGGTGCATCTACCCGATGTACGACTACGCGCATCCCTTGTCGGATGCCTACGAGGGCGTCACCCACTCGCTGTGCACACTCGAGTACGAGGCGCACCGGCCGCTCTACGACTGGGTGGTGCGCGAGAGCCAGGCCGCACACACGCCCCGCCAGATCGAGTTTGCGCGTCTGAACCTGAATTACACGGTGATGAGCAAGCGGAAGCTCCTGCAACTGGTGGCGCAGCAGCAGGTGTCGGGCTGGGACGACCCGCGCATGCCGACCATCTCAGGCATGCGGCGGCGCGGCTACACCCCCGAGGCCGTGCGGGATTTCTGCGCGCGTGTCGGCGTCGCCAAGAAGGAAAACGTGATCGACATCGGGCTGCTCGAGCACTGCGTCCGCGAGGACCTGAACCGGCGGTCACCTCGCGCGATGGCGGTGCTGAGGCCGCTCAAGATCGTGCTCACGAACTACCCGGCGGACCAGTCCGAGACGATGGAGGTCGTGAACCATCCAGACGACGCGTCGCTCGGCACACGCGCGGTGCCGTTCTCACGCGAGCTCTACATCGAGCGCGACGACTTCATGGAGGCGCCGCCCAAGAAAT
>JANNEJ010000114.1:0-2987 GCA_031378585.1 Acidobacteriota bacterium
GCGGCCGACGTGGGCCTGTGGCCGAGCGGTTCGCGCGGGTGGGACCAGGTGCACGCCGCGACGTTTGCGCACCCCCTCGGCGAGGGCGGGCGCGTACTGGCCTGGTTCTTCAACCGTGGTCCGGTGCCGGTCGTGGGCGACGGCACGACGGTGATGCGGATCAGCCACCGGCGACTGGCCGGATTCCGTGCATGGGAACACCCGTCGTGGCGCCAGGTGCTCGACGTGGGAAGCTGGGATAGTTCCAAGGTCGTGCTGCCGTCGGGGCAATCGGGCCACCCTCTCAGCCCCAATTACTTCGACCAGAATGAGCTATGGCGCGCCGGCCAGTTCCGCGCGTTGGCCTACAGCCGTGGGGCCGTCGATGGCGTGGCAGTGCATCGCCAGCTGCTCACGCCTTAAGGGCAGGGACTGGGGACCTAGGGGCTGGGGGCTGGGGGCTGGGGCGGGCAAGAGCTTAGGACCTAGGGGCTGGGGCCTAGCGCGTGCCAGCGTCAAGACTTCCAATTACGCGATCGGACAGTGCCGAACGACAACTGTTCTCTGTCCAGCGCGACGTCTGCACGCCCCAGCCTCTAGCCCCCAGTCCCCAGGATCCTGTAGTAGTCTGAACATATGAGCATGCGCTCAGGTGTCACGCTGAAGTCCGCGCACCGCGCTCCAGAGTCCGGGCGATCGGCAGTCCCCGAGCCCGATGCCTGCGACGTGTTCCACATCGATCCGTCCAAGGTGGCGCGTCTGCGAGCGGTGCTCATCGGCCAGGCGTCGGTCGATGCGCTGACCGAGACGTTTCGGGCGCTCGGTGATCCCACCCGCGTGCGCGTGCTCGACGCGCTGTCGCACGGCGAGCTGTGTGTATGCGACCTGGCATCGCTCCTCGGCCTGAGCCAGTCGGCCACCTCACATCAGCTACGGCTGCTGCGCGCGTTACGGCTGGTGCGCACCCGCCGGGCTGGTCGGATGGTTCACTACGCGCTCGACGATCGACACATCGTGACGCTCTTCAGGCAAGGCCTGCGCCACGTCGAGGAGTCGGCGGCCAGGCCGCGCAGGCGGCTCGCATGAGCGTCGAGGCTGCCGCCAGACCCGCATGTACGGTGTGCGCGATTCACATGGAGTCGGTCTTCAGCGTGGCCGGCATGGACTGCGCGGAAGAGGCCGCGATTCTCGAGCGCCGTCTCACGCCGCTTGCCGGCGTGGAGCGTCTGGCGGTCGACGTGATGGGCCAGAAGCTGCACGTGGCCTACGATGCCGCGGTCGTAAGCGCGGCTCGCATCAGCGAGGCGGTCGCTGAAACCGGTATGCAGGCGTGGCTGGAGCACGAGCGGCCAGCCGAGGCGGTCGGCTCCCGGGAGGGGATGTGGCCGCTGGTCGGGGGCGGCGCCGCGGTCCTTGCCGGCATCGCCCTGGAGCTGGCGACGCCAGCGGCTCTCTGGTCCTGGCCGGCGTTTGCGCTCGCCATCGCCGTGTCCGGACAGCAGCCGCTGCGCAAGGCGCTGGTGTCGTTGCGGCGCCGTTCGCTCGATATCCATGTGCTCATGCTGCTGGCGGTGGCCGGTGCGCTCGTGCTCGGCGAGTGGGCCGAGGCCGCCACCGTGGTGTGGCTCTTTGCGGCGTCGCAGTGGCTCGAAGTACGCACGATGGAGCGCGCGCGCGAAGCGATCAGGGCCGTGATGACGCTGGCGCCCACCGACGCGCTCGTCAAGCACGACGACCACGAGCATCGCACGCCGCTCGACCGCGTGCTGCCCGGCGCAATCGTGCTGGTGGCGCCCGGCGAGAAAGTTCCGCTCGACGGGGTCGTCGTGGCTGGCCAGTCCGACGTGAACCAGGCGCCCATCACCGGCGAGTCGCTGCCCGTCGATCGGGGACCGGGCGACGAGGTGTTTGCCGGCACCATCAACGGACACGGCGCTCTCGAACTGCGCGACACGCGCGCCGTGCGCGACACGACGCTCGCGCGAATCGTGCACCTCGTGGAGACGGCACAGGCCGAACGCGCGCCGGCGCAGCAGTTCATCGACCGCTTCGCGCGCTGGTACACGCCGGCCGTGGTTGTCGCCGCCGCGCTCGTCTTCCTCGTACCCGTCGTGGCGCTCGGCGCGCCAGCGGGCGAGTGGGGGTACCGCGCGCTCGTGCTGCTGGTTGTGGCGTGCCCGTGCGCGCTCGTGATCTCGACGCCCGTGTCGATTGTCGCCGCGCTCGCCACCGCGGCGCGCAGCGGCGTGCTCATCAAGGGCGGCGCACATCTGGAACGACTCGCGGGCGTGCGAGTAGTGGCCTTCGACAAGACGGGCACACTCACCTATGGAGAGCCGGTGGTCGTGACTATCGAACCGATAGGCGAGGGTGCAGGCGACGGCCGGCTCGAGGCGTTGACCGCCGCCGCCGCGGTGGAGGCGCGCTCTGCGCACCCGATCGCTCGCGCCATCGTCGACGCGGCCCGCGCGCAGGGAATCGAGGTGTCGGGCGCTGCCGATGTCGCAGTGCTGCCCGGGCGCGGGGCGGCCGGCACGTGGCGCGGGGCACATGTGGTCGTAGGCAACGCGCGGCTCATGCGCGAGCGCGATCTGGCCACTGTCGAGGTGGAACGCGTGGCTGATGGCATGGCGGCACGCGGCGAGACGGCGGTGTTCGTGGCTCTCGACCGCCGCGCCCGGCTGGCGCTTGGCGTGGCCGACCGGGCACGCCCGGCGGCGGCCGATGTGGTGCAGCAGTTGCGCGCCCAGGGCATCGCCCATGTTGCCCTGCTCACCGGCGATACGCCGCAGGCCGCGGCTGTGCTTGCCGCGGCGGCTGGTGTAACTGATGTGCGCGCCGGCCTGTTGCCGGAAGACAAGCTCGCCGCCGTCGGCGCGCTGCGTGCGGCGCACGGCCCCACGGCCATGGTGGGCGACGGCGTGAACGACGCGCCCGCGCTCGCCGCCGCCGACGTGGGCATCGCCATGGGGGTCATGGGCTCGGCCGCCGCGCTCGAGGCCGCCGAC
>JANNEJ010000136.1:0-4338 GCA_031378585.1 Acidobacteriota bacterium
GCACCTCGACGGTGTCTCCGAGCAGAGACCGCAGCTGGGCGATTCCGTCGTCGCTCGTGCGATAGCCCCGGCCCACGACGACCGTTCGGCGGTCGAGCCAGACCACGTCGCCGCCCTCGAGCCGGCCCGGCGGCCGAATGGCACCGACCACCTCGACGCCCCATGCCGTGAGCGCCGCACCTTGAGCCGCGGGCTCGCGCTCGCGCTGTTTCTTGCCCATCCCGCACAGCACGATGCCGCCCGGTGTCACAATCGACGCGTCGCGAGCGTAGATCGAGTCGAGACCCACACCCGCACGCGGCGGCAGCGTGAGCACTTCGGCTCCCCGCGAGCCGACGATCTGGATGAAGCGGTCGTACTGCGCGCTCGCGCGCTCGAAGTCCGGTGCCGCGGTGAAGTGCAGGTCGCGCCACTGGGCGTCGATCTGCGGCTGACCGCCAAACGCGTCGCGCACGTGTTTGACGACCACGCGCGTCAGGCGTCCGTATTCGTTGAATGCGTGTACGTCACTCATGACGTGGCGCCGGGCGCCTGCTGCCGCTTGACCCACACATAGACCGGCAATCCGCCAAGGAGCAGCAGAAAGCCAAGGTACACGATCTCCGGGCCCGCACCGGCCACCGCCACCATGGCATACGCAAACGCCAGCCCGGCCACCACGCAGCCCTTCGTGCGCCCGGCGTTCCCGAGGCCATTCGGGCGAAGAAACGAAGCCAGCGAGCAGAACACATACGGCACGAGCGTGCTCAATGTGGCCAGCAGGATGATCCGGGTAAAGAGCGCGACCAGGCTCTGCGTGTAGTTCATGGCGATGAGCACCGTGCTGAGCGTCGCCGACAGCAGGATCCCGCGAACCGGGGTGTTGGCCGCCCCACGGTAGGCGAACATTTTCGGAAACAAGCCGTCATCCGCGATTGCGAGCGGCATTTGGCCGGCCACCAGAATCCAGCCGTTCAGGGCGCCGAAACACGACAGCGCCGCGCCCGCGGCCACCAGCGTCGCCAGCCCTTCGCCACCCATGACGCGCGCCGCGTCGGCAAACGGCGCCGTGGACGTCGCCATGGCCTCGGGCGCGACGACGCTCATGACGCCGACCGTGCTCACGATGTAGATCCCCGCCGCCACGAGCGTGCCCACAATCGTCGCGCGCGGGATGGTACACGCGGGGTCGCGCACCGACGCTGCCGGAATGGTCGCGCATTCCAGGCCGAGAAACGCCCAGAGCGTGAGCGTGACGACCGCGAGAGAATCGCGGCCAAAACTCACCACGTCGGGTGCCGTCACGGCAAAGCGCGCCGGCTCGAACCACGCCAGGCCGCCCACACCGACGACGGCCAGCGGCAGCACCTTGAGAACCGTCGTCGCCGTCTGCACCCGCCCTGCGGCCCGCACGCCGACGACGTTGACAAGCGTGAGTGTCCAGAGCGCCGCCACGGCAAGCAGCGCGGCAGCCACCGGAGAGCGGACGATCGACGGGATGAACGGATCGAGGTAGCCGACAAAAGCCACCGACAGGGCGGCATTGGTGCACCAGCACGAGATCCAGTAGCCCCAGGCCACGAGGAAGCCCGCCAGGTCACCGAACGCGCGCTGCGTGTAGGCGTAGGGGCCGCCCGCTGCAGGATGCTCGCGGGCCAGCCGCGCAAAGACCACGGCCAGCAGCACGCCGCCCATCGTCGAAATCGCCCAACCCACGAGACTCGTCCCGCGGTATGGCGCGAGCGACGCGGGAAGCAGGAAGACACCGGATCCGATCATGTTCCCGACGACCAGGGCCATCGCTGCGGTGAAGCCGATGTCGCGGGTCGGGGGCACGTGCGCATCTTACGCGCGATTGCGTGGGCACCGACTGGCACTTCGCCCGGACGACGGCGTGCCATCGGGTCGGCTGGTTGGCGTCTGGTTACGACGCGGCGAGCGGGCCGACTCGCTCAATCACCCACCGATCGAACGCCATCAGCAGCTCTTCACGATTCGAGTACGGGCCGGGCCGATACCCTTGCGACGAGATGCCGGCCTGCGCCAGGTCCGAGAGCGCCCAGTCCTGTCGATTGGTGAGGTCCCAGAACTCCACGGCATCGCTTGGGTCGAAGCCCGGCCGCGCGATCTCGTCGGGGTGCATCAGCCAGTGGCAGGTGATGTCGGTGCGGTCGGGTGCGACCGGGCTGATCAGAAACGTGACGACGTAGTCGGGGTGCGGGTTGAGCAGCATCGTCGGCAGGAGCGCGTAGTAGTAGACGCTCCGGCGCTGTTGCTCGTTCAGGCCTGGCAGCGGCGCCCGGAGCGGGGTTGGCGAGGTCGAGAGCGTCGCGCAGCCGGGCAGCAGGTCCATGGAGGCACCCAGCCAGCTTGGACGGGGCGGCTCGTTGTCTCCAGACAGGTAGTGAGACAGCTTGACCAGTTGCGGGTGCGTGCCGGGGCAGTGCAGACACTCGTGGTAGTTGGCGATCACGAGCTTCCAGTTGGCGTGCAGCTCGTAGGTGCGCTGCGCGACCGTGCGCAACTCGCCCATGGCCCAGTTGCCAAAGCGCGTGTCCATGCCGTCAAGGTGCGCCGACAAGGGCGGCGGCTCGTCGCCGTCCAGTTCGTCACCGAGATAGACGAAGACGTGGCCGTCCCAGAGCGCCAGCGGAATCGACACGAGGGGCCAGTCCTCGACGCGAAACCCCTCGACCTTGTCCATGTGCGGTGCTCTGAGCAGGCGGCCATCAAGGCCATACGTCCACGCGTGATAGGCGCACTGCAGCGAGCCGCGCAGCTGACCTTCGGAACCCTGGCAGAGCAGCGTGCCGCGGTGGCGGCAGACGTTGTGGAAGGCCCGAAGGGTGCCGGTGTCGTCGCGCACGAGCAGCACGTTGGCATTGCCGAATCGGCGCGTCACGTAGCTGCCCGGCACGGGCGCGTCGTCGTGGCGCCCGGCAAACAACCACATCCGTCGAAACAGCCGATCGCTCTCGCGCGCGAAGTACGCGGGGTCGGTGTAGAAACCGGCGGGCAGGGTGGTTGAGCTGACGTCGGTTGGAGCGCGCTCGTTCGAGTACCGGGCCATCCCGGTCAGCCTATCATCACCTCGCGCAGACAGGTTGAGACGCCTGCCGCCACGATGGCCACGGCGCGCGCACAGCCAGCCGCTCGCCGCGGTCGCCTGGCGCGGGGGCTCGGTGCCCGCGCCGGTATCTTGGTAAGAGTCGCTCGACAGACCAAGCGCGTATACAATCCCGCTGGTCGACACCGGAGGTGCCCGACGTCATCATGATCATTCACGACCTTACCGTCGCGCAGTGCGAGGAATTGCTCGGCCGCACCACCGTTGGCCGACTCGCCTGTGCGCTGAGCGGCCAGCCCTATATCGTGCCGATCTCCTACTCGTTTGACCGGGCGGCGAATTGCCTCTACGGATTCTCGACGCTCGGCCAGAAGATCGTCTGGATGCGCGCGAACCCGAAGGTGTGCGTTGCGGTCGACGAGGTCGCCGACCAGTTGCACTGGAACTCGGTGCTCGTCACCGGACGCTACGAGGAGCTTCGTGATGCGCACGAAGCCCGCGAACCCTGGCAGCGCGTGCACGAGCTCTTCGAGCAGCGCCAGACGTGGTGGTTGCCGGCGACCGGAACCCTGGCCACCGGTGAAGAGCGCGAGACGCCCATCTTCTACCGCAATCGAGTCGACCGGCTGAGCGGCCGGCGGACGACGCGGCCCGGGTGAGGCCGAAGGGCGAGCAGCAGGCGGTTGACGCGGCTGCCCCTCCCCGGTAGAGTCCGCCCGTGCAGGTCATTCGCACCCGCCGCCTGTTCGACGTCTGCATCATCGGCTCCGGCGCCGGCGGCGGCATGGCCGCCAAGGTGCTGACCGAGGCGGGCGCCGATGTCGTGATGCTCGAAGCGGGCATCATGTGGGACGCCGCGCGCGACTCGAAGATGTTCGCGTGGTCCTACGACAGCCCGCGACGCGGCGCCGCCACGCCGGCTCGGCAGTTTGGCGAGTTCGATGCCGGACTTGGCGGCTGGACCCTTGATGGCGAACCCTACACCATGGGGCCCGGCACCACTTTCGATTGGTTCCGCACCCGCATGCTCGGCGGGCGCACGAACCACTGGGGCCGCATCTCGCTGCGCTTCGGTCCCGACGACTTTCGCCGGCGCAGCCTCGACGGCCTGGGCGATGACTGGCCGATCAGGTACGACGACCTGAAGCCGTACTACGACCAGGTGGACGACCTGGTCGGCATCTTCGGTTCCGTCGAAGGCCTGCCCAACGAACCCGACGGCCGTTTCCTTCCCGCCCCGAAACCGCGCTGCTACGAACTGCTGATCAAGCAGGCGGCCGACGCGTTGAAGA
>JANNEJ010000180.1:0-5166 GCA_031378585.1 Acidobacteriota bacterium
CCCGCGCCGCGTGCAATGGAGCCGCGCGGGCGGGTTCGTCGAGACCAACTACGAGCGATGACGCGGGCGCGCTAGCTCTTCTTGCGTCGCACCGGCGCCGCGGGACGCCGCCCACCGCCGCCACCAGCCGGCGCTTTGCGCGCGCGCTTCGGACGATCCGCCGCGTCTTCTGCGCTCATCGTGCGACGGGGGCCCCGCTTGGCGCCTCGCGCCGCGGGCCCGGCGCTGACCGGCTCCTTGGCGCTGCCGGGCTTGAAGAACTTCGACTGATCGTCCTCGGGCTCGATCTCATCGGGCACGATGGGCGCAATCAGTACAGGCACACCGGTTTCCGGCTCGTCGCCCTCGCCCGTCTCCGGGTCTCCGTCAGTGCCGTCGGCGTCGTCGCCGATGACCCATCCAAAGGTGACGCTCTTGGGACGATAGACGTTGGCCGACGACACTTCCATCGGCTGCGCCTCCGTCTCCGGCGCCGACGCCGTCCCCGCGGCCGCCGACCCGCCCGCCCCGAACACGCGCAGTCCGCCCTGGCGGTCGCGTTCGAGCTTCACGAGCCCTTCCTTCTGGCACGCCCGCATCAGGTCGACAATCGAACCGTACTTCCGGTCGTCGAAGTCGGGATGGCTGCCCCGGATGAACTGCTTGATCTGACGCAGGTACATCGGCCAGCGCGGCGGCTGCGGCGGATCGGCCAGCAACTCCCGCACGAGTTCCACGCCCTCGGCAATCGCCGCGGCGGTGGCCGGATCGATCTCGCGAGGGGCACGGGGCGCCGTCTCGCGCGCAGGCGCGTCGGTGGCCGGCACCGGCGAGGCGCTCGTCCCGCCGCCAGGGGCACCAGACGCCACGTCGGCAGCCTGCGGCAGCGCCGCATCCGCCATGGCCGCACCCGCTTCGCTCAGCTCCACGAGCGTGCTGCGACCGGTGTGCTTGAGCAGCACGATGCCCTTCTCCGCCAGCTTCTCGGCAAAGTCGCGGAACGAGCTCACGCCGTAGTCGCGCTCCGAGAACGACGAGTCGAGCTGTAGCAAGGTGCTCTTCAGCAGGCCCAGCTGCGGCGTGACTTCGCGGTCGGCCAGCACCTTCAGCGCGCGCCGCACGAGCGGCACGATCGCATCGATGTTCATGGCCTGGCCCACGCCTCCGCCCACGCCGGGCGAGGCCGGACGCGAGCGGTCGGGGCTGACGCGGCTGCCGCTGCTGTTGCCTCGACCCACCACGTTCTCGTAGGCGATGAACTCGGTGCAGTTCTTCTGCATCACCTGGCTCGTGAACTGGCGGCCGCCCACCACGAACACCTTCTTGTCGTACTGCTTCAGTTTCTCGACGAGCGTGATGAAGTCGCTGTCGCCGCCCACGATCACAAAGGCGTTGATGTGGTCGTGGGTGAAGGCCATCTCGAGCGCGTCGAGGGCCAGGTTGATGTCGGCGCCGTTCTTGTCGCCGCCGGGGGTCATCACGCGCTGCACCAGCCGCACCGCGTGGTTCGACATGGCGCGGCCGTAGTCGCCCGAGCGCTTCCAGTCGCCGAAGGCCACCTTGGTGATGACCTCACCGCGTTCCTTGATGGCTTCGAGCACTGCCCCGATGTCGAAGTTGAGACCGAGCGTGGTCTTCACGCCGATCTCGACGTTGTCGAAATCGATGAATACGGCAATCTTGAGTCGTTCGTCGGACATGAGTCGTTCCTTTGGGTTGCGATTTTTCAGAAGGCGAAATAAATGAAGTCGAGCGACGTCGTGCTGCGCAGCACGATCGTCAGGGACGCGAGCACACCAACGCCTGCCGCCTGGACACCCGCCAGGCGCAGACCCGTCATCTGGGATTCAAGCCACGCCACCGGGGTCACCTGGCGCTCGCGTGCCAGGGCCCAGAAGTCGTGGATGAAGAGCGGCAGCGACCAGGTCGCTGCCAGCACGAAGACGTGCAGACCGATCGCCGCCTCGCCTTGCCTGGTCGTGGCGGGCGACAACCGGATGAAGTGCCCGAGAAAATCGGCGTTAGTCTCCCGGAAGAACAGCCACCCGCCCATCATGGCCACCCACGTGAGCGCCACCTGCACGAGGGCGAGCGGCCCAGGCCAGCGCTCGGGCAGTTGCAGTCCGTGTCCCGCCGCGCGCGTGATCCACACGAGCGCGCCATGGTAGAAGCCCCAGATGACGTAGTTCCAGCTGGCGCCGTGCCAGAAGCCCGACACCAGGAAGGTCGTGACGAGCGTGCACGCCGCCACGTGAGCGCTGCCGCGATTGCCGCCGAGCGGGATGTAGACGTAGTCACGGAACCACGTCGAGAGCGAGATATGCCACCTGCGCCAGAAGTCCGTGGGGCTGTGCGCGATGTAGGGGTGGTTGAAGTTGACGACGAGCTCGAAGCCGAACCATCGCGCGACGCCGCGCGCGATGTCGGAGTAGGCGGAGAAGTCGGCGTAGATTTGCATGCCGAAGGCGAACACACCCGCCCACAGCACCTCGAATGCCGGATCCTGCTGCGAGAACACGCGATTGGCAATCACGCCCACGTTGTCGGCGATGACGAGCTTCTTGAAGAGGCCCCACACCACCAGCACCACGCCGGAACGGGCCAGCGTGGCGTCCCACGCGCGCGGCCGCTCGACCTGCACGAGCAGGTTCCTGGCGCGCATGATCGGGCCAGCGACGAGATGCGGAAAGAAGGCGACGAAGAGCGCGAAGTCAACCGGATTGCGGCGCGCATGCATCTCGCCCTTGTAGACGTCTACGGTGTAGCTGAGGGCCTGAAACGTATAGAAGGAGATGCCCGCCGGCAGTGCGAGTTCCAGCAACGGCGTCGCCACCGTGAGGCCCATCGACGCAAGCACCTCACGCACGTTCTCAACGAAGAAGTTGAAGTACTTGAACACGCCGAGCATGCCGAGGTTGACGGCGAGGCTGGCCGCCAGGTAGCGGCGCTTGTTCGGCGCGTCGTCCTCCATCCGCTGTCCGGCCCAGTAGTCGACCGTGGTCGAGGCCAGCATGATGAGCACGAACCAGGGGTGCACCCAGCCGTAGAACACGTAGCTGGCGCCCAGGAGCAGCAGGTTCTGGCCGCGGTGTGGCAGCCGCCAGTAGATCGACACCACGATCAGGAAGAACGCCGCGAAATCCAGGCTGTGGAAAATCATCGGAAGAGCGAATCCAGCCGGCGACGGAACAGGGCGGTGTAGTGATGGCGATCGCCCACGTGATCGCCGTCGGCGTAGATCGACTCGGGCAGCTCGGCGTCGCCCCAGTCGTCGTGGAACAACATGCCGTTGGCAGCGAGGTACGCCTTCAGATCGCCGACATAGCGCCGCAGGTTCGACGATTGCTCCGGCGGCGTCGTGCCGTTGGGCCGTCGCTGCACGCGCACGAAGCACAGCGGCACGCCGTGCTCCTTGGCCAGCGCGACCATCAGCGGCAGCACCGACGTGGGCAGGTCGCTGGCGAAATCGGCGGCTTCGTTGGCACCCGATAGATCGGCCGCGACATCGCCGCGCAAGTTGGCGAGGTCGAAGCGTTCGTTCAAGGACCGATCGAAGCGCTCCCGCGCGTCCGCGCCAGGATAGCGGTAGTTGACGAACCAGCGGCGAACGGCCGGCTCGAGCCACCCGGTGGTCACGTCCGTTTCATACGCGCGTACGGCTGCGGTGTGCACGCGCGCCCACACGCCGCGCTTGCGCGCCGCGATGATCGCGTCGAGTTCGGGTTCGTCGGCATGCGCCACGTCGTCGAGGGCGAAGCCGAAGCCGTAGAGGCTCTGGAGCCGGAAAAACGTGTCGGTGAGATTGGTGTCGCGGAAGAATACGAATACCGCGCGGGGCTTGATACCCGACGCGACCAGGTGATTCTTGAACGCCAGGTACCACCACGCGGGACCGGTCGCGGCATGGAATAAGAAGGCGACGGTCTCGTCGTGGGTCGACGAAATCTCGCCGAGGTAGCGCGGATCGATACGCGTGCCCAGCATCGAGTCCCCAATGAACACCCAAGGGGGCTGGGCATGCCGCAGATCGTCGATGGGACTGCTCTTGAAATCGCCATGGCGCCGACGTAGCTCGAGGGCCGGAAGGTAGCCGAGGCCTGGCGGCTCGCCGACGACGGCGCGATTGACGGCGCGCAGCGACAGCGGCGTGAGGAATGCCGCCGCGAGCACCGACACGAGCAGCCATGTCGCGCGGCGTGAGGCACGCGCGGAGTCACCGCGGAACACGGTCGAAGATTCTGACGACACTCGGGTTGAAATGTTTGAGCGCACCGTGCACGCGGTCCCGTGCGTGGTGCCCGCTTGTTCGCACGGCCAGTGCGCGGTGACGACCGAAGGTCCGCGCGGCCTGGACGCAAGCCGCCCGACGGGCGGCTGCTGGTGAACATCCGGTGCAACGACTGCAATCCCGGAATGCCCCTGTGCGTAAAGCTCCGCGCCAGTATAGCAGGGTTCAACCTCTGGCGCGATGGCCGGTCTAAAAGATTACCGGCCGACGTGATCTGGCCGCACGACCCCGGAGGAACCCGATGAGACTCTCGCCGTCAGTTGTGTGGACTCGTACCCTCGCCCTCAGCGCGCTGGCCGTGCTGGTACTGGGCCTGTCGCCCGCCGATGCCCACCCGCACCGCCGCAACAACCCACCGGGGGCGCGCGGTGGGCCCGGCACCAACTGGCAGAGCCCTCCGGGGCCCCGCGCTGGAGCGCGCACGAATCGCTTTCGTCCGGGTTTCCGCAGTAACCCGCCTGGGCCGCGCGGCGGACGGGGCACCAACTGGGCGAATCCTCCCGGGCCAGCGGGTGGTCCGGGCGCCAATTGGGAGAACCGTCCCGGCTCGCAAGGCGGGCCAGGCGCCAGCCCCAACCGGCATCCGCGGCGCCGGCGGCTCTGACGGACTCGCTCATGGCCTTGTCTCCCGGTGCCAACATGTACATCCTTTCGGGGTGGTCTTGTCCCCACACCGACCCGCCCACAGATGGCGAATCTCACATTCGCCAGTAAACTGAAGTCTTAAACATGGCGGAATATTTGCATTCCGTATTGCCATGACTAGAACCTTCATCCGCTCGATGGCCAGCACGGCCATTGCCGTGGCCCTGGCGGTTCCGACGTCGGCCGGGCAGGACTCGGCGCAGCGGCTGCTCGAACGCGGCGCCTATGCCGAAGCCGTGCAGCGCGTGGACACC
>JANNEJ010000212.1:0-2321 GCA_031378585.1 Acidobacteriota bacterium
CGTGGCGATGTCCCCCGCCAGCGTCTTCTGAGCCTCCGTCGGCACGCGACCGTTGAGCGTGACCGTCTTGGTCACGTGATCGGAGTTGACGTTGATGTTGCTGGCGTCCACCCGCGTATCGAGGGTGAGCGCCACCTTCACATCCATCGTCTCCACGGCTGCGTCGGCGGCCTTACCGCCTTCCAGCACGGCGGTGCCGGTCGCGCGCGCGGCATCCGCGGCGGCGCTACCGACTTCCTTGGCGGCTCCCGCCACCACGCTTCCGGCCTTCTCGGCGGCCGTGGCGGTCGCCGTGGCGACCGAGTCAACCTTGCGTTCCGCGCGATCGCTGCAGGCGGCCGTGACGGCCACCGCCACGACGGCACCGGCAACTCGTACGATCGTGCTCATCTGTGTCATGCATGCCTCCCCTTGTGACCCGTGCATCCGCGGCGCGGAGCGCCCCGGTCGGTCACAGCCTGACGGAGCAAGAGACATGCCGCTCGGGGATCACGCGCGAACCGCGCGGGGACGTGCCGCACATCCGCGGCACGGTCGCCGGTTGCCGACATTGAGCAACGGCGCAACTCTGACCGACGCCTGCGCGCCGCGGCTGATGCCTGACGTGTCGGAGCATTGAGGGGCCGAAGTTTTCGTATGTGCAGTTCGGCACAGCCGGTCGCCGGAGTCCCGAGGTACCGTCGCGGCAGCTGGAAGTTAGAGAGGAGACCCAACATGAATATTGTCGCAGTGCTCATCCTGTTTCTGCTGCTGTTCGGCGGAGGCGGTTTCTATCTTGGTGGCCCGGTGATCGGGGGAAGCCTCGGCGGGCTCATCCTTCTCATCCTGATTGTCATGCTGGTCACAGGCAAGACGTAGCGTGGAGAGGCCATATGAATCGCGATGAAGTCGAAGGCAAGACCGCAGTGCTCAAGGGCAAGCTCAAGCAGGCGACCGGGGATCTCACGGACAATCCCGCCCTGCACGACGAAGGCGTCGCGGACGAGGTCGCGGGACGGACCCAGGACGGCGCAGGCCACGTCAGACGGAAGGTCGGCGAGGCCATCGAAGACGTGGGCAAGGCGCTCAAGAAGTAACGACGAGATGGAGAAGCAATGAGAACAGCATTTCTGTCACGTATCGTCGGCGCCGCGGCCCTGGTCCTCCTCTTCGCCGGCGTGGCGAGAGCGGCGGACATCCCCGATGCCTGGGTAACCATGAAGACGAAGGTGTCACTCATGACGACCGAGGGGCTCAGCGCCATGGACCTCAACGTGGATACGGTCAAGGGCGTCGTGACCCTGCATGGAAAAGTCGCGACCGAGGCGGAGAAGGCCAAGGCCGAAACGGTCGCGCGCGGCATCGACGGCGCCAAAGAGGTCAAGAACCTGCTGCAGGTGGTGCCGAGCGCTCAGCGCGAGGTCGTGGAACGCTCAGACGACCTCATCAAGAAGGGCATCGATGACGCCTTCAAGGCCAACCGTCGCGTCAGCACCAGCGGTATCACGGCCGCGTCGGCGAACAAGGGCGTCGTCCTGACGCCCCCCTCGTAGTTGCCCGGCTGCTGCGCGACAGTCAGTCGCGTTCACATGGGCGGCGCGTGCCCGTTGTGCACCGAGGAATCGAGGCCATCGAAGTCGCGCTGACGGCGGGGCGCAGTTATCAGCTGTCGTTCAGTCGCGCTCCGTAGGCGTCGACGTCCGCCCGCACGCTCCGGATGTCGTCGGGGGTCGTGCGGCAACAGCCGCCGATCCATCTCGCACCCGCCCCCAGCCAGCGCGGGACATAGGCGGTGAAGCGGTCGGCTGTGCCGACCCAGCACTGGGCCACGGCGTCCCATGTCTCGCCGGAGTTCGGGTAGACAACGATCGGCTTGGTGGTGCCAGAGCCGAGTTCGTGTATGAGCGACTCGACCAACGCCGGTGCGACGCAGTTGACGCCGATCGCAACGACCTGCGGCACGCCGTCGAGCCAGCGAGCGCATTCGGCGATCGAGTCGCCGGCCGACGTGTGGCGACCGTCGCGGCAGGAGAAGGTGACCCACGCCACGGCGTCGGGGCGCTCGCCGAGCAGTCGGACGAGCGCCGCTGCTTCGATGCGCGACGGGATCGTCTCGCACGCGAGGAGGTCGGCCCCGGCGTCGGCGAGTACGGTGAATCGATCGCGATGGAAGTCGACGAGCGCATCCTCATCGAGCCCGTAGTCGCCGCGATACTCGGAGCCGTCATGTCGCATGGCTCCATACGGTCCGACTGACGCGGCGACGAGGAGCTCCCGCACCGTGCCCGGCTGGTCGCCCAGCACGCGACTCCGGGCAGATTGGGCGATCTCCACGGAGCGCT
>JANNEJ010000215.1:0-3245 GCA_031378585.1 Acidobacteriota bacterium
ATCTGAACACGCTGACCTGGTTGCGGGGCAGTCACCAGGTGAAGCTCGGCACCGACATCATGGCGCCGATGAACAACGAGTTCGTCGATATCCCGTCCACCCGCGGCAACCTGCAGTTCAGCGGTCAGTACACCGGCAACGCGATTGCCGACTACATGCTGGGCTGGGCACGCACCGCCGAACTGTCCAACGTGCACGTCGTGAACCAGCGGCGTTATGCCACGGCATTCTTCATTCAAGACGACTGGCGCGTCACGCAGAAGCTGACGTTGAACCTGGGCCTTCGCTACGACTTCATGACGCCCTCGTACGAGCGCGACAACAGTCAGGCGAACTTCAACCCGGCCACCGGCACGCTCGTGTTCGCGTCGGACGGCTCGCTCGAAGACCGTGCACTCGTGAAGCCCGATCGCAACAACTTCGGCCCACGCATCGGCGTCGTCTATGCGATGGACGACAAGACGGTGCTGCGCGGCGGCTACGGGCTGTTCTACAACCCGATCGACCGCATTGGCTCGGAGGACCAGGTGGCGCTCAATCCCCCCGGGCTGCGCAACATCAACCAGCAGACCACGTCCACGACCGCCCCCGTGCTCGTGATGAGCCAGGGGTTCCCGGCCAACTACCTCGACCCGAGCAACATCGTGCTCAGCCGGCTGTTGATTCGCGCGGCGAACCCCGACGGCACCAACGCGCAGTACCAGCAGTTTGCGGCGGGCATCGAGCGCCAGATCGGCCGCGACTTCGCCGCGTCGGTGGACTTCATCGGCAATCTTGGCCGAAACATCGCCGTGCTGCGCAACCTGAACCAGCCGGCTAACGGCAACGGCGCCAGGCCGTATCCGGACTTCGCGCACATCCAGTGGCGCGATCCAATCGGCACGTCGCGATACCGCGGCATGGACGTGTCGCTCGAGAAGCGCTACTCGAAGGGCTACAGCGTGCGCGTGGCCTACACGCTCGGCGACGCCCGTGACCAGGCGCCCGAACATCTGGCGGCGACCTCGGGCCGCCAGCAGGACACAAGCGACATCGACGCCTGGGAGGGTCCGGCCGACTTCGACATCCGGCATCGGCTGGTGACCAACTTCGTGGTGCAGCCGCCCATCGGCGCGGACCGCGCCGTGAACCTCGGCCGCGTCGGCAACGCGGTGCTCGGGGGCTGGACGGTGGCGGGCATCTACACCGCGCGCAGCGGCCGGCCGTTCACGGTCACGCAGGGCGGCATCGAAGGGGCGACGTGGATGCCAAACCTGGTGGGCGACCCGAGTGGCCAGGAGACGGTCGACAGCTGGTTCAATCCCGCGGCGTATCAGCGCGTCGCCGCCGGCGTCTTCGGCAACAACACCCGCAACAGTCTGCGCGGGCCAGGCTACGTCACCTTCGACATGAGTCTCCAGCGCCGGGTGAACTTCACGGGTCGCATTGCGGCGACGCTGCGGTGGGACGTGTTCAACATGTTCGACCGGGCCAACTTCGGCAACCCGAACTCGGATATCACGGGTGCCAACGTCGGCACGATCTCGTCGCTGGCCGGTGACCCGCGCGCGATGCAGTTCTCGGTGCGGCTGCACTTCTGATGGGCGGGACTCGGGACTCGGGTCTCGGGATCCGGGGAGCCGTGGCTGGAGCGTGCCTGGTCGGCACGCTCACCCTTGCCCTGACACCGCCGGCGGTGCGGTCCGTCCGCGCCGCTGGCTGGCGCGCGCAGGCCGCCGACGCCGCACAGGACGTGACCGAGGGTGCGACCCGCACGTTCACGCGCACGCTCACGCCTGCAGACTACGAGCGGCTGTTCGAGCAGCCGTTCGACGTGCCGGCGGGCACGCGGCGGATCGAGGTGTCGTATGTCGTCTCCGGCGCGGCCGAGCGCACGGTCGTCGACCTCGGCCTGCGGGGGCCGTCGGGCCTGCGCGGCTGGAGCGGCGGTTCGCGCACGCGCATCTGGGTGTCGGCGCTCGGCGCGACGCCAGGGTATCTGCCCGGTCCGATCGAGCCGGGCGCCTGGGCCGTCGTGCTCGGGGTCGCCAACATTCGCGCGGGCCGCACCGACACGGTCGAGGTGACCGTGCGTCTCTTTGCCACCGATCTGCCCGAGGGCGCGGCCATTGCTGGCCGCGAGGCCGGGTGGTTCGTGGGCGACCTGCACACGCACTCGGGCCACAGCGACGGGCGGGCCCGGTCGCGGCGCGGCACGGCCGGGGGGACGCCGCCACACCGCGTGTTCGATGCCGCCGTGGCCGCCGGCCTCGACTTCGTAGCCCTGACCGACCACAACACCACCAGTCACTGGCTCGACGTCGACAGACTGCAAGCGCACTACGACGACCTGTTGCTCCTGCGGGGACGCGAGCTGACCACCTATCGCGGCCACGCCACCACCATCGGCGAACGCACTCCGCACGAGTTCCGCCTGCCGGCGCCCGACGCCTCGCTCGCGCCGCTCCTGGCGCCCATCGCGCGGGCCGGCGCGTTTGTGTCCATCAACCATCCGGCGCTGCCTGACGGAGAAGCGTGCATGGGCTGTGGCTGGAATCTGACCGGCCGCGAGGTGATGTCGTCAGTGCACGGCGTGGAAGTGGTGAACGGCGAGACGGTGGAGGGGCCGTTGTCGGGGTGGTCGTTCTGGGCGCGACTGCTGTCGATGGGCCAGCGGCTGGCGGCGGTGGGTGGCAGCGACGAGCACACCGTGGACGACAACGCCGATCGGCAGATCGGACGCCCCGCGACCGTGGTGTGGGCGCAGACGCTCTCGGAGGCCGCGATCGTCGACGGGCTGAAGCGTGGCCGCGCGTATGTGCGCGTGCGTGGCCCCGAGGGCCCGCGCCTCGAGTTCCATGCCGTGCACGCCGCAGGGCGGACCGAGATGGGCGGCACGGTACCGTCGGGGGGACCCGTGCGGCTGGTGGCCTCGCTGGCCGGCGCCGAGGGGCAGACGCTGCAGTGGATCGTGAACGGTGCCGTCGCCGCCGAAGCCGCGGTGTCGGCCTCCGTGATGACCCTCGATCAGCCCGCGGTGGCAGGACGCTGGTTCTCACTCGTCGTGCGCGACGCCGTGGGTCCGACGCTCATGTCGAGCGCGATCTTCGTGGCCCGAGACTAGCCGTCAAAAAAAGAGGGGCCGCGACCCCACGCCGCGGCCCCCAAGAGGCGTCAGGAGTCAGCGGCGCCAGGGCGCGCAGGCCGTCGGCGCATTCCAGAAGAGCGTGCGAGCCGTGACGGCCGTGTCCGGATTGTCACTGAAC
>JANNEJ010000250.1:0-2524 GCA_031378585.1 Acidobacteriota bacterium
TGATGGCCGACACGCGGCCGCGCAGCTCGTCTGGCGTGATGATCTGCTCGAGCGTCAGGCGAATCACGACGCTGATGGAATCGAACACGCCCGTCGCGAACAGACACGCAAGCGACAAGATGAAATCGCGCGAGAGCCCCAGCCCGATCGTGGCCACGCCGTAACCCGCTACCGCCGTGAGCAGCACGCGTCCGGGACGTCGCCACGGCGGCAGCCTCGTCTGCACCAAAGCCATCAGCGTCGCGCCGACCGCGGGTGCCGCGCGCAGCCAGCCGAGTCCCATTGGACCGACCTGCAAGACATCCTTGGCGAAGATGGGCAGCAAGGCTGTGGCGCCACCAAGGAGCACGGCGAAGAGGTCGAGCGTAATCGCCGCCAGATACACCGGCGTGCTGCGCACGAAGCGGAAGCCGTCAAACACGCCCTGCCAGCCGGCCCGCGCCGCCGAGGCCACCGGGGGCACCTCGGGCAGCCGCAGCAGTTGCGACACAAAGACCAGCTGGCCCACGGCTGCCACCGTTAGAGGCGCGGTGGCCGACCCGGTCATGCCGATGAGCACGCCGGCCAGCGCCGGACCCGTCACGGCCGCGAGCTGGAAGGCCGAGGCAATCCACGCATTGGCGTTGGCGAACCCGGCCGGCGTGAGCAGGCGCGGCAGGATGGTGGCCGCGGCCGGCATGGCAAAGGCGCGCGCGGCGCCAATCAGCGCCAGCAGCACGTACAGCGTGGTCACGTCGGCCTCGCGCGCCGAGGCAACGGCCAGGCTAAGCGTGGCGGCGGCAATGCCGGTATGGGCCAGCGCGGCGACGCGGCGGCGCGAGAAGCGGTCGGCAACCGTGCCGGTCACGGGCATCAGCAGGAACACCGGCAGGAGCTCGACTGCGCCCACGAGCCCGAGTGCCCACGCACTCGACGTGCGCTCGTAGAGGTGCCAGCCCACCGACACCGACAGCATCTGCAAGCCGAGCACGGCGCCGAAGCGGCCGAGCGCGAATCGCCGCACGATCGGGTTGCGCAGCGCGGCGTAGGCGTCGGGGCCGGGAGCACTCATGCAGACAGGCGTCTATCTTAGCGGGCGGCCCGCGCCCCGGCCGAGCCAGCTCACGGCGCGGTGATCCGCCGTTGACTCCGTCGTCATAGGGCTGGATACTGCCGAGCGTTCGTCCCGCCCAGGGACCCGCATTTCGAGGAGTCACAGATGATGCTTCGTCCGGCCCGCTTCGCAGGCCTGTCCGCCCTTCTGGCCGTGCTGCTGCCCGTCGTGCTCGCGGCCCAGATCGATACCGGCACGATCGTCGGCCGCGTGAAGGATCCGAGCGGCGCGGTGCTGCCCGGGGTCACCGTGACCGCCACGTCGGACGGCACCGGCGTCGTGGCCTCGACCATCACCAACGCCCGGGGCGAGTTCGTGTTCCCCGGCCAGAAGGTGGGCCGCTACACCGTGACGGCCGAACTCGAGGGCTTCAAGAAGTCGAGCTACAGCGAGGTGCGGCTCAGCGTGCAGGATCGCGTGCAACTCGACTTCGAACTGGGCGTCGGCGCACTCACCGAGACAGTCACCGTCACCGGACGCGCGGAGCTGCTGCAGACGCAGTCGGCCGACATCGGCACGGTGGTCGACGAGCGCACGGTGCGCGACCTGCCGCTGCTCGGCCGGCGCTACTCGGAACTGGCGTTCCTCGTGCCCGGCGTGGTGGCGGCCCCGGCCGGCATCTCGAGTCGCGGTGAAGACTCGTTCTTCAACGCCAACGGCAACTTCGCCACCTGGAACAACTACACGCTCGACGGCGCCGACAACAACTCGTTCTCGACCAACCTGCAGGAACGCAGCCCGCAGGTGGTGCAGCCGCCGGTCGACGCGCTGCAGGAGTTCAAGGTGCAGACGCGCACCTACTCGGCCGAGTTCGGCAAGGCCGCCGGTGCCGTGATCAACGCCTCGATCAAGCAGGGCACGAACCGCATACGCGGCTCGGCCTTCGAGTTCTTCCGCGACGAGGCGTTCAACGCCAACACCTGGGACAACAACCGCGCGCAGCGCGCCAAGGGGCCCTTCAACCAGCACATCGCCGGCTTCACGCTGGGCGGCCCGATCGTGAAGAGCAAGACGTTCTTCTTCGGCGACTACCAGGCCACGCGCACCGAACGCGCGTTGTCGCAGACCGCCACCGTGCCCACGGCGCGCATGCGCACGGGCGACTTGAGCGAACTCACCGGCACCATGGTGGCGTCGAATCCGTTCGTGGGCGCCGGCTGCGTCGATGCGGCGAACCGCCGCGTGAATCCCGCCTGCATCGATCCGGTCGCGGCCAAGCTCGTGAACCTCTATCCGCTGCCCAACGTGCCGGGCGCCGGCTTCTTCAACAACAACTTCATCTCGAACGGCCTTCTGAACAACGACATCAACCAGTTCGATGTGCGCGTCGTCCACAACGTGGGCGCCGGCCGCGACAACCTGTTCGTGCGCTACAGCTTCCAGCAGAACGATCGCTCGGAGCCGCCGGTGCTCGAGGATCCGGTCGCCTCG
>JANNEJ010000272.1:0-2929 GCA_031378585.1 Acidobacteriota bacterium
CGATCGCGCAGCGCCTCGACGCCGGTGGCCTGCGCCAGCTCCAGCAGGAGCCGCATCGTCTCCGCGGTGACGCGCTGCTTCGAGTAGTCGACGAGCAGGTCGTCGAGCGCGAGCGAGAAGCGCTCGAAACGACCGGGGTCACCGGCAAAGAGCGTGCGCAGGTGCACCTCGCGCAACTCGTCGCGGTGCGCCTCCAGTTGCTTCCAGATCTCGAGGGTTCGCAGTGGCATGGTGCCGGTCAGTGTACTTGGCCGGGGTCCTGTGCTGCAGGCCGCCGCCCGCCTCGTGCGGCCACGCCGTATCCAGACACGCTCGACACTAGCCCCCAGCCCCAAGCCCCGGTAAGATCACGCCATGTCGAAGCTTGACTCGCTGAAGCGCTACACGGTGGTCGTCGCCGACACCGGTGACATCGACGCGATCCGCACGCACCAGCCCCAGGACGCCACGACCAATCCGTCGCTGCTGCTCAAGGCGGCGCAGCAGCCGCAATACCGTGGACTCGTGAACGGCGCGCTCGACGAGGCGGCGCGCGTGGCCGAGGCCGGCGACGCGCGCACCGAGGCGTTCATGGACCGCCTGTCGGTGGCGTTTGGCCGCGAGATCCTGCAGATCATTGCGGGGCGCGTGTCGACCGAAGTGGACGCGCGGCACAGCTTCGATACCGAGGCGACGCTGGCCAAGGCGCACGACATCATCGCGCTGTACGAGGCGGCGGGCGTGTCGCGCGACCGCGTCCTCGTGAAGATCGGCAGCACGTGGGAAGGCATCCGCGCGGCCGGGCAACTGGAACGCGAGGGCATTCATTGCAACCTCACGCTGCTGTTCAGCTTCGCCCAGGCGGTCGCGTGCGCGGAGGCAGGCGTGACACTCATCTCCCCGTTTGTGGGCCGCATCTACGACTATCACCGCAAGGCGCGCGGCAGCGAGATCCCGGTCGACGAGGATCCGGGCGTGCACTCGGTGCGCCGCATCTACGCCTACTTCAAGAAGCACGGCTACGGCACGCAGGTGATGGGGGCGAGCTTCCGCCGCATCGAGCAGATCACCCCGCTGGCCGGCTGCGACCTGCTGACCATCAGCCCGGAGTTGCTCGCCGATCTGGCCAGCGCCCCCGGCGAACTCGAGCCGGCCCTCACCGCAGAGATGGCGGCTCGCGACGGCGAGCCCAGAGTGCACCTGGATGAACCGCGATACCGGTGGCTGCACAATCAGGACGCAATGGCGGTCGAGAAGCTGAGCGACGGCATCCGCCGGTTCGACCAGGACGCGCGTGCCCTCGAGCGCTGGGCGAGCACGGCCGCGACGACAGTCTGACGCCCCTCTCCAGAAGTTCGTTACAATGCCGGACACTTGAACTGGGGAGATGCATCACAGGCATGTTCCCGCTCGGCACAAGGAGGCTCGCGTGAGGAACTGTTTCACGACTCTACTGGCGCTGCTGCTTGCCGCATCGCCGGCTCTGGCCCAGACGCCGCAAACACCCCCTGCCGCCCAGACACCGCCAACACCCCCGCCCGCCCCCGAAGAGCCGCCGATCTACGCAGAGCAGGTCGTCGTGACGGCCTCCAAGGTCGAGCAGCAGCTCGTGAATGCACCAGCAACCGTCAGCGTGATCACGAGCGACGTGATTGCCAGCTCACCAGCCACCAACTACGCCGAGCTGCTGCGGTCAGTGCCGGGCATGAACATCACGCAGACCTCGGCGCGTGACTTCAACATCAACATGCGCGGTGCCACGTCGACGCTGGCGACCTCCCAGCTGGCGCTCATCGACGGACGCAGTCTCTACCTCGACTTCTTTGGCTTCGTCGCGTGGGATTTCCTTCCGGTGAATCCCAACGAGATTCGCCAGATCGAAGTCATTCGCGGACCCGCGTCGGCCGTCTGGGGCGCCAACGCGCTTTCGGGCGTCGTGAACTTCATCACCAAGACCCCTCGCGAGATGGCGGGCGACAGCTTCACCCTGGGCGTGGGCACCTTTGGCCGCGAAGTGAAGGACAACGGGCGCGGCAACGGGGCGCTCTGGTACTTCAACGGCACGCACGCCGCGGCGGTCAACGACCGCTGGTCGTACAAGATCTCGGCTGGCGCGCTCGGCCAGGACGCGCTGCCGCGCCCTGAGGGTGTGATTCCCAACGCGCAGAAGACGCCCTACCCGGCGTTCCCCAATAGCGGCACCCGTCAGCCCAAGTTCGACTCGCGCGTGGACTACGAGGCGCCAGGCGGGGCCTACAAGCTGTCGTTCTCGGGGGGCTTTGCGGGCACCGAGGGCATCATTCACACCGGCATCGGGCCCTTCGACATGAACCGGGGCACCAAGCTCGCCTACGGCTCGGCGCGGTGGACCAAGGGCGCGCAGAAGTTCAACCTGTTCACGAACATTCTCGACGGCGATGCCAACGCGTTGCTGTCGTTCGACCTGCAGGGCAAGCCGATTCTGTTCAACTTCAACACCAAGACCTTCGACGCCGAGTACGGCAACGTCAATGCCATCGGCACGCGCAACGTGCTCAGCTACGGTGGCAACCTGCGCTACAACCAGTTCGACTTGTCGTTGGCCCCGCGTGGTGACAACCGGTCGGAGGGCGGCGTCTACGTGCAGGACGAGATCTTCATCAACGACTACCTGCGCTGGGTGGTGGGTGCCCGGCTCGACAAGTTCAGCGTGCTCGACGAGCCGAACTTCTCGCCGCGCACCGCCATCATCCTGAAGCCGGCGCCCGATCACGCCGTGCGCTTCTCGTTCAATCGCGCGTTCCGGGCGCCGTCGCTCATCAACAACTTCCTCGAAGTGACCATCCTCAATCAGCACGACCTGCGGGCGATCAACCCCGCCTTCGCCGCCGCGCCCGGCGGTCCGATCTACAACTTCCCGGTGCAGGCTAACGGCTACGAAGATCTGATCGAGCAGCAGGTCGATGCGTTC
>JANNEJ010000306.1:0-3418 GCA_031378585.1 Acidobacteriota bacterium
CCGGCCCGGTTCGAGGGAAGACGCTTTCGGGATCGAGCGGGACGATCGTCTCCTTGAATGTCCCGACTTCGTAGCCGTCGGGCTCGCGTGCCGACGTGCTGTGCCTGGTGCCGTCAATGAGCACCATCTGAATGCTGCGCTGCGCGCGGTCGACGAGCATACGTCCTTGCCTGGCGAGGTAGATCACGGGGTGTTCGGGGTCGCGGGTGTCAGCGGCCAGCACGCCGGTCCAGCCTCCGGTCGCGGGCACGTCTCGCACGTAAACGACGAAGCCCGGGAAGTCCTCGAAGAACACCCGCGGCTTCACCTCGCCTTCGGCGCGATCGGCGACCAGCCGCGAGGTGATCTCGCGGAAGGTCTGGTTCGCGTCTGGAATCGCCAAGATCATGATCCACGAGGTGGCTGCCCATGCGGCAATACCGACGACGAAAGCCGGGCGGAGCAGTCGCACCGGGCTCATCCCGCACGCCAGCATGGCGACCAGTTCGCGATCGCTCGAGAGCCGCCCGAACGCCACGAGCAAGGCGATGAGCAGCGACATCGGGATCGTGAGGCCCAGCGCCTGCGGCAGTAGCGTCACCATGACCCTGGCCACGATGGCCCACGGCACGCCCTTGGCGATCATCGTCTCGGCTTGGGCGATGATGAAGGGGATAATCAGGATGAAGGTGAGTACGAGCAGCGCGAGCGCGAAGGGCGCCAGTACTTCACGAATGACATACCGGTCGAGCGTGCGCATACGCGGGTGACGGGGATTGTACCAGCATGACTGAGCCCAACGTCCGCCTGGCCTTGTTGTGGCACATGCACCAGCCGTACTACCTCGACCAGGAAACGGGGGAGTCGGTGCTGCCATGGGTGCGCCTGCACGCCCTCAAGGACTACTGGGGCATGGCCGCACTCTTCGATGACTGCCCTGGGATGCGCGCGACGGTGAACCTCGTGCCCTCGCTCGTTGAGCAGGTTGAGGCCTACGCGGGCGAGCGGACCTGGGATCGGCATCTCGTCTTGGGCCTCAAGGATGCCGCCGCACTTGATGCCGCGGAGGCTGCGTGGTTCGTGGAGGAGGGATTCCACGCCCACGCGCCGACGATGATTGACCCGTATCCGCGGTATGCCGCGTTGTGGCGGATGCGCGCCGCCGGTCATGTGTTCGATGTCGCGGCTCTACGCGACCTGCAGGTATGGCAGAAACTGGCTTGGGTGGACCCCGATCTGCTTCTGGTCGATCCGCGCGTGCGGCGGTTGGTCGAGAAGGGGCACGGGTTCGGCGAAGACGACAAGCGGCTGCTGCGTGCCGTCGAACTCGACATACTCAATCGCGTCGTCCCGGCCTACCGAGCGGCGGCGGAGCGCGGCCAGCTCGAGTTGTCGACGTCGCCGTACTTCCATCCCATTCTTCCCTTGCTGTGCGACTCGGCGGCGCACCTCGAAGCGCACCCTGGCGCCGCGTTGCCTGTTCCGCCGTTCCGCTGGCCGGCCGATGCCGACCTGCAATTGGCGCGCGCCATCGAGGCGCATCAGCGCTGGTTCGGGGCGCGGCCGTCGGGTGTGTGGCCTTCGGAAGGCAGTGTGTCGCAACTGACGGCGGCTGCCATCGCTCGGGCCGGGTTCGCGTGGATGGCCTCCGACGAGCATATTCTCGTGCGCTCGCGCGCGCTCACGGGCGAGTCTACCGGTGCCGCGGAGCGCTTCCATCCGCATGCAGTGACGACCGGCGACGGGGAAGTGCGGATGTTGTTCCGCGACCATGGGCTCTCGGACCTGATCGGCTTCACCTACCAGAGCTGGCCCACCCACGCCGCGGTCGACGACTTCGTGAGTCGCCTTCGCGGCATCGGTGCTCACCTGGCGGGCCAGGGTCGCGCCGTTACGGTGCCGGTGATTCTCGACGGCGAGAACGCCTGGGAGCACTACGCCGGCGGCGGCCGGCCCTTTCTCCGTGCGCTGTACCTGCGACTGGCCGAAGCGCCGGACATCGACCCTGTTCAGATGCGCACGGCCGCGGCGGGTCCGGCGATGCCGCTGGCCCGGGTGTTTGCCGGGTCATGGATCAATGCGGACTTCGGCATCTGGATCGGCCACCCCGACGATCGGCGCGCCTGGACCCAGCTTCGCGAGTTGCGGGACCGGTTCGAAGCCGTGTCGCCGCATCTGACCGATGACCGCCGCGAGGCCGCGCTCGACGCGATTCTGGCGGCGGAAGGCAGTGACTGGTTCTGGTGGTACGGCGACGACCATTCCTCGGCGCACGACCGCGAATTCGACGCGCTCTTTCGCCAACATCTGCGCCGCGCGTATCGCGCCTTGGGCGACGAGGTGCCAGACGACCTGTACCTCACGAACATCTCGACGGTGGTGCCCGGCGACGACGCGGCGGTTCCGGGAGTGGTCAGCGACCCAACTGGCCCCCGTCAGCGCCAGGGTCGCTTCTTCGAGCGGCTCGGCGCGGTGCCGCTCGAGCGTCCGGCCGGCTCGATGCACCGGGCGGCGGCACGCGTGGTCGCGGCGTGCGATCTGGGAGTCGCCGCTGATGGGCTGGCTCTCTGGATTGACGCCCTTGGCGACGGCTACGCCTTCGTGCTCGAGGTCACAAGCGGCGAGGGCGCGCCAGGAACGTTTGCGGTCGACGTGAGGTCCGGAGGGCTCGTCGTGCCCTGGGGCGCGATTGGCGGCGGCCCGAGCGCCGGCCTCGGTGTACGGATCGTGGTCCGCGACGCTGCTGGCCGCATCGTGGAAACGGTGCCGTCCGACGGAGTTGAGCGCCGGCTCACGTTGCCCGACCGAGCCGGCGCGGCCCTCTGGACGGCGTGACGGCTGGTTTTCCGGGACGCGCCATTCGGACCCTTCAGCGCGCCAGCAGTTGCTGGACCATTGCCGAGGCTTTTGTGCGGTCAGACGCCCACAAAGCATCAACAGGCGACATTGATTAGCTAAATATTCAATGTCTGATAATATATCTTATGTAAACCAAATCATCAGGAAGGCGGTTGGCGACCACAGGGGCGCGCCCTATTCCTGGTTGCGGAGGTCGCTCAGAATGCCTTCGAGCGCGCTGATGACTTCGTCCTTCGACGCCGACTTCTTGCTGAACGTCAGGCGCAGATTGAACGCCTTTGTGGGCGGCCGGAAACTAAACACAAACGCTTTGGGCCGGCCGGCCTTGGGCTTGTTCTTTTCCTGTTCCTGGCGAAGTTGCTCGCGGGTCACGCCGTGGGTGGCAATCTTCTCGACGAGCGCCAGCATCTTCTTGGGATCGCCCTGACGGGCCACCTGCAGCAGGATCGACTTGCTGGAGATGTCGGCCAATCGGCATACCTTGCGGACGTCTGGCGGTATAGACGTCAGCGACAGCGACTCGGTAATCGATGTTCGCGACTTCCCTAGACGCTTCGCCAGATCTTCGTGCGTGTACCCG
>JANNEJ010000314.1:0-4182 GCA_031378585.1 Acidobacteriota bacterium
GCTGTCTGATGTCGGGGCGGTAGCGGCGCAGCAGCACCACGGCGGCGCACTGCCAGATGAACTGCAGCAGCACCTGCACCTGCACGAGCCAGCTCACGATCTGGCCGAGCGAGAAGAAGCAGAACGGGATCGACACGAGGGCAATCGTGGCAAGCGACACGTCCGGGAAGTGCTTGGTGGGATGGACGTGCTGGAAGATTCGGAAGAAGTTGCCGTCCCTGGCTGCCGCGTACGGAATGCGCGAGTAGCCGAGAATCAACGCGTAGAGCGACGAAGCTGCGACAAACAGAATCAGGCCGGTCATCACGATGCCGGCCAGACGTCCTGATTCCGGGTCCGAAAACGTGCGCTGGATGAAGAGCGACGCTATGGTGCGCGACTCCTTCACTTCGGTCCACGGAATCATGCCGACGATCACGGTCGTCATCAGCATGTAGACCGCGGCCACAAGCAGCGTGGCCATCACGATCGACCGCGGGATCGTGCGCGTCGGGTCCTTCACCTCGTCGCCGAGATTGCAGATCTGGTTGTAGCCGCCGTAGCTGTACATCGCCAGGATGGCCGAGGCGCCGATGCTGCGAAACAGCCGGCTGTCGAACGCGTAGGCTTCAGGCGGGAAGTCGAACGCCTGCGCCGGCGAGAAACTGAACAGGCCGGCCACGATCACCCAGCTCACCGTGGCCAGCACCACGACCAGCATCACCACGGCGAGCCGGCCAATGCCGCTGATGTGCCGCCAGAGCAGCGCGGTGATGGCGAGACACGTGCCGGCGGCCACCAGGTTGTGGGTGAGCGGCGTCATCGACGTCCACAGGAACTGCAGGTAGTCGGCAAACCCCACCGCGCCACTGGCCACCGACAGTGGGGCGACCAGCAAGGTCTGGAAGATGAACAGGAACGACATCAGGCGGCCAAGGCCGAAGGGCTGGAAGGCCTCGCGCAGATACTGATAGCCGCCGCCGCTGCCAGGGATCGCGGCCCCCAACTGGGCGTAGACCATGCCGTCGGCCAGCGCGAGCACGAGCCCCGCGAGCCACGCGTAGATCACGTGAGGCCCGTTCATGGCGGCCACCATGAACGGGATCGTGAGGAACGGCCCCACGCCCACCATGCTGATCACGTTGGTGGCGGTGGCCTGCAGCAGGCCCATTGCGCGGTCGAGCGACGGCGCGGAGGCGGTGGACTGACTCATGCGGGCAGCAGCGCGTCCACGAGCTCGGCGGCCAGGGGACGCGAATGCACGAGGGGATTGAGGGCGAGCGCGTGCACCAGATCCTCGCGGGCGCCGCTGAGCGCCGCGGTGACGGTTGCGCGCTCGTATGCCTTCACGCAGGCGATGAGCGCGCGCGCGTGGTTCGGCACCATGGCCACGGGCCGGGCATGTGGCCCCTCGCCGTCCACGACGCACGGCGTCTCGATGATGTCCTCGTCGTCGAGAAACGGCAGAATGCCGCGGTTGGGCACATCGAGCGGAATGACCGCGCCCGTGTTCCCGGCAATCGCGGAGATGGTCATGAGCGCGATCTTGTCGTAGCCGCTGAGCTCGGCCCAGTCGGGCTTGAGGCGCGGCGTCGTGGTGCCGGATTCGAGCTGCATGTAGCTGGCATCGCGCGCCGCGAGGTACTGCTGGTAGCGCACCACGGGATCGACGGCGCCGGCCGCGAGGTCGGTGAAGAACTGGTCGGTCAGTGCCGACACGACCTGCCCGCGGCTCGTGCCCGCCTTCCGCAGATGGGCGAGCGCCACCTCGGGGCGGTAGTAGTAGTAGAGATACTCGGTCGGCAGCAGGCGCAGCTCGCGCAGGCGTTCGCGCTCGAACAGGGGCGTGCGGTATGCGGCATCGAGCCGCGCGTCGTCGTCCCACAGACGCGCCATCTGCGGCTCGCCCTGGAAGTACACCTCGCGCAGCCAGCCCAGGTGATTCAGGCCGAAGTAGTCGTAGTCGCAGGCGGCGGGCGGGAGCCCGAGCGCGTGGGCGGCGTCTTCGTAGGTTTCGGTGGGGGTGTCGCAGATGCCGATGATGCGCGCGTCTGAGTGCTGATGCACGGCCTGCGACACCACACTTACGGGATTGCTGAAGTTCACAAACCACGCCTTCGGCGCCAGCCGCGAGGCGAGCTGGCCGTACCGCACCATCGGGGGAATGGTGCGCACGGCCATGGCGAAGCCGGCGGGTCCGACTGTTTCCTGGCCCACCACGCCGAGGGCGATGGACGTGGCTTCGTCGGTTGCCCGCTGACGGATACCGCCCACGCGGATGCTGGTGATCACGAAGTCCGCGCCGTCGATGCAAGCCTCGGCCGAGGCCCGGGCGGTGACCGGCACGCCGTGCGCCATGCGCGAGGCCAGGCCGGCAATCACGGCGAGCCTGGGCTGGTCGAGGTCGTACAGATCGATCTGGTCGACCTTCAGGGTGGAACGGGCGAGCCCGCCCACGAGCAGCGGCACGCGCACGCCGGCGCCGCCGATGATGGCCAGTTTCACGAGCGAAGCTCCGCCTCAAACCGCCCAGAAAAGACGGGTCGGCTCCACTTCGCTAGCCGCAGCGTTGCCTTGCCCCGCTCCGCGGGGCGTAGACATCTCCCGAGGCCTATCGAAAAACTTGCTTCATTCGTCACGATGGTGGCCTTAGGAGTTGTCTAGGTGCTCCGGGTGCGGCCGGTGCGCCGAGGGCGAGGGGAAGCCGCGGCCGGCGGGGCGGCGAGGCGCGCGGCTCGCCTCGATTCCCGGGTCGTCGTACCCGCGCGTGCGGGCGTGGGTCGCGGACCGCGGTGACCCGCGGGTCTGAGCAGCGCAGGCAGGTGTGCTGCCAGGGGCAACGCATCGAGACCGCCGGGCGCGCGGGTCGAGGCAGCACCCACCGCGTTGCCCGTGGCCAGGCACTGCGCCGGCTGGCCGCCGCGCAGCCACGCCGCCAGAAAGCCCGCGTTGAACGCGTCGCCCGCACCGGTCGTGTCCACGGCGTCCACGCGGGGCGCGGGCATCACCACGTCGCCGTCGGCGCGCAGCCATCGACTGCCCAGCGCGCCGAGCTTCACGACAACGGCGGACGTGTGTGCGCGCAGCACCGGATACGCATCGTCGAGCGCATTCACATGGGCATAGAGCGGCGCCTCGAGCTCGTTGACGAACACGAAGTCGAGGGCGCCCATGAGCGTGTGCAGGTCCTCGCGTTCGGCCAGCGGCTCGCTCCACCCGAAGTCCCACGACACGGTGATGCCGGTGCGTCGCAGCCGCTTCACGAGCCGCGTCCACGCGGTGAGGTCGGACGGGCAGAGTGCCAGGTGCACGTGCGTGGCGTGGGTATCGGTCCGGGCGGCCATGAGGCGTGGTTCGAGCACCGCGTTCACGCCGGTGTAGGTCACAAACGACCGGTCGGCGCCGGTCGAGAGCGAGGCGCTGATGGCATGAGGCTCGCCGGCGCGTTTCAGGTTGTGCACGCGCACCTGCTCCAGCCGCAACCGCGTGACGGCCGCCTTGCTGAGCGCGCTGGCAATGGCCGTGCGGATGCCCAGACGCGCCGCGCCCACGGCGGTGATCACCGCGCCGCCGCCGATGGTGGCGTGAAACCGGTCCGTCCTGATCTCTTCTCCAGGCGCCGGCAACCGCTCCAGCCCCACGAACACGAGGTCGTCAAACGCCTCGCCCGCAGTGAGCAGCGTGGGAATAGCCACGCGGGATTCTATCCCGCCATGTCTCCACATGTAACAGGGCCTGTCACCGTTACATCTCGCGGGATTGCACCGAATGTTAACGGGGCCTGTCACCGTTACATCTTGCGGCATTGCAGATTCTGCAACGTGCACGCGGCCGTGCGACGGCCAGGTCCCTGCGCGCGGGAGTTGTTCGGGGAGGGCCTACCGGCCCGGCTGCACCACGCGCAGACCGTGCGCGCGGGCGGCGTCGGCCAGGCGGGCGTCGTAGGTGACCATCTGCACGTCGCCGCTGCCCGGCGTGAGCGCCGACGCCAAGTGGATCGCGTCGAGCGTCCGCATGCCCAGCGGCGCGAGCCGTGCCGCCAGACGCAGGACGTCCGGCGTGATTTTGTGGAGGACGATGCCGTCCATCGCCTCCACTTCATCGAAATCCGGCACGTAGCGGCGGACGGCCCGTCCGACCTCAGCGATCGACAGCTCGCTAGCCTCGACGTGAGTGCGCGTGTCGAGGAAGTCGATGAGCGCC
>JANNEJ010000328.1:0-2962 GCA_031378585.1 Acidobacteriota bacterium
GTTCAGGTGCGGCAGATTTCCGGTCTGCTCGAACGTCCGGAACTCCTCGAGCCAGACGTCGATACGCCGGTTATCGGGGATGTCGAGTTCGTAGGGCGGATACTGCGGATGGACCCGCCCCTTCAGGCCCGGCACCGTGGCTTCAACCGGCGAGGCCGGCGTGAGACGGTCCGCGAACTCGCCATAACTTCGCACGGTCTTCCCGGCGCGCACCGCAAAATCCCACAAGTACCCATCCGGGGGCGCCGACAGGTTGCCGTAGGGATTCCGGTCGCCCCAGCCGCCCTCGCTGATGTAGGCGCCGCCGCGCCGGCCGTAGTTGGTGGGCCAGAGCTTCTCCACAGCGTCGGTGGCGTAGGCGCCCGTTGAGAACGCATGCCCGTCGAAGCTCACCTCCGCGTCGACGTAGAAGTTGTCGAACAGCACGAAGTCGCGCGCCAGCGCGTGCGCATTCGGCGTGATCTGCTCGCCGAAGATCGTGAGCGAGGGGTCGCTGTTCCCCTTGCCGATGTCGCCGAGCACCTGGTCGTAGGTGCGGTTCTCGCGAATCACATAGAACACGTGCGTGATCGGGGAAGAGCCACCGACCGTGCGGGGAATCGGCGACGCCACCGGCGCGTTCAACGGCGTGAGGCGTTTTGCGTCGGTATACGCGCTGAGGGCCATGACCCTGGTGGTGTGGTCCTTGAGCTGAGCTTCGTTGGGCACCTCGATGACCGAGAGCGCGCCTTGCAGGATCTGTCCCGCGTACTGACCATCGGCCGTCGGTGACGTGGCCTGCGGCCCACGGGGATTGGCCTGGCCGGTGAAGCCCTTTCCGTTCAGCACGAAGAGCCGGGCGCCATCGGTCGAGAAGAGGACGGCCGTGGGGTACCAGCCAGTGGGCAGGAAGCCTTCCACCTCGCTGTCGCCCGGCGTCTTGATGTCCACGAGGGCCACCGTGTTGTTGTCGGCGTTGGCCACGGCCAGCATCTGCCCATCGGGCGAGATCGCCAGGGCGTTGGGTGTGGTGCCGGGCGGCGCGTTCGGGAACAGCGCCACCGAGATCTGCTCACGCGCGGTCATGGTGGCGAGGTCCACGACCCACACCTGGTTGGTATTGGCGCAGGCCACGAACATCCGCGTGCCGTCCTTCGTGATCGCCATGGCGTTGGGATGTTCGCCCACCCGCACCTCCTGTTTCACATCAAGCGTCTCGGGGTCCATCTCGACCACCTTGGCCCCACCCCACATCGACACGAACAGGCGGGCGCCATCCGGAGACAGCGCGGCGGTGTAGGGCTCGGTTGGCAGGTCCACCGTGCGGCGCACTTGTCCGTTGCCGGTGTCGATGACGCTCAGCGCGCGTCCGAGCACATGCGCGGCATACAGCCGCGTGCCGGTCGCATTCACGGCGAGCCCGCCGATGAAGCCCGTGCCGCCCAGGTCGCGCGTTCCCTCGGGCAAGGTGATGGCCGGCCGACCCAGCACGAACCGGTTGGTGGTGGGCGTGACGACGCCGTTTTGATACGCGAACTCGTTCACGACGTTTTCGGCGGCACCGGACGAGTACAGACGGCGGCCATCGGGATGCCACGCCAGACCCAGCCAGGCGTGCTCCATCGGCACACGCGCGGTCACATACAGCTGCTCGGTGTCGACGAGCGTGAGTGAGGGCTTCGTCCAGCCGTTGTTGCTGATGATGAGATGGCGGCCTTCGGGTGCGAGCACCATCGACATCGGAAAGTCGCCGACCTGCAGGCTGCGACCCGCGGGTGCCACAGTCCAGCCGTTGGGCAGCAACACCATGCCCCCGCTCTTGAGGCCCGGCCACTCGGGCGGCGCGGGCGGACGCTGCGCGAGCGGCGACACGACCCCGGCGATTGCGGCAACGAGCAGCGCGGACAACATGACGGCAAGGGCAGTGCGATTCATGAGCTCAAGCGTGCGAGCCAGGGGTAACGGCGCCGCGATGCAGACGTAAACTCCGCGCGACACTCGTCGAATGGACACGCGCGCGGTTTAGCATCTCCCTGATGCGTGGGTCGTGGTCCGTGTTCCTGATGCTCTGCGTGACGACAACGAGCGCCGCGCAGTTACGCGACCCTGTGACCGTCATGCTCGTCAACGACGTGTCGGGCACGCCAGTCGCGGATGCTGTCGTCGAGCTCGTGGAGACGGCAATCACGGGCGTGACGGATTCGACCGGGCGAGCGGAGCTGCTGCTGCCGGCAGGCGACGCGTGGACTCTGCGGGTGACGGCCGACGGCTACGAGACCACGGCGCGCGCCATCACGGGCGGCACGGCGATGCCAGTCACGATTCGCCTGCGCCCACAACCGGTGCGCGTGGCCGAGACGGTCGTGGTCACGGCGGGCCGCACGAGCGAAACGTGGTCGGACGTGCCTCGGGCCGTCTCGGTCGTGACCAGGGCCGATCTCGACCAGCGCCTGCCGAGCACGACCCCCGACGCGCTCATGGACACGGCCGGTGTGCTGGTGCAGAAGACCAACCTGGGAGCCGGAGCCCCGTACGTGCGCGGCCTGGTCGGTAACCAGGTCCTGCTACTGGTCGATGGCGTCCGCCTCAACAACGCCACCTACCGCTTCGGGCCCAATCAGTATCTGGGTACCATCGACCCCGACCTGCTGGCCCGCATCGAGGTGGTACGCGGCCCCGGCTCGGTGCTCTATGGCAGCGATGCGATTGGCGGCGTGGTGAATCTGGTGACCCGGCCGCCCGAGTTCTCCGCCGGCGGATGGCAAACTTCGTTTGAAAGCCGCGCGGGCCTGAGCGCGGGCGCGGTGGAACAGAGCGGGCGGCTCGGAGGGACCCTGGCCAGCCCGCGCGTCGCGATCCGCGGCGGCGTGTCCGGTCACAACTTCGCCGACATGCGCGCTGGAGGAACGCGCGGTACGCTGGCACCGACCGGCTACGGCGAGGCGGCGGGCGACCTGGCCGTGGCGCTGCGTCTGGCGCCTGC
>JANNEJ010000357.1:0-5616 GCA_031378585.1 Acidobacteriota bacterium
CGTGGAGCCGGCCCCAGCGGCCTTGGGCGATCTGCCAGGCACGGCCGTGGCCGAGCCGCGTGGGCCTCAGGCGTCTGTGCCGCCCCCGGGCTTGACCAACGTAACCGTCTTACCCGAGGGCAGCCGACATGGTGAAGGCGATCGAACGGCTGCGCGACAAGAGGTTTGGATGACCTTCGAGGTGACCGGCCGGCATCGCCTTCACGGCGTCTTCGCTCGTGTAGGCGGGACGACTCCGCCTTCGGACAAACGGTAGAGCCGCAGGTAGGCGACCAGGGCCGTGAGGCCGAGGAACTGAAACAGGAAGCCGCGCACCAGCCACGCGCCGACTTGAAGGGGCAAGGCGGCCAGCCCCACGAATGGCACGAAGGCAATGAGGCCGAGCGCGGCCGTGGCCAGGAGCGACGCCGCTGTCCCCAGGGCCACCAGCGTGGACGCCACCGCGAACACGATGCCGATCTCGCGCGGCTGACGGACCAGGAACGCCGATACCCGCGCCAGCCCCGCCCAGACATCGCAGTCGTCCACGGCAATCACGATCTGGGTGAGCAAGTAGAGCAGGTTCACGAGCGTCACGGCGGTGACGACGCCGGCCGTGATTCCAGCCACGCGCGCGGCATCCCACGCGGCGCCCGACCCGCCCGAGGTAAATGCCAGGCCGGCCAGCGCAAGTACCCCGGCATACGCGACAAACAGGCCGCAGCCAAGCCGGATGAATCGTCCAAACAGCCCTTGCGCGCCCGTCATGGCGCGTTCGAGCGAGAAGCGTGAGGCGGCGCGCACCGCCGTCAGATGCAGTGGCGGATGTTCGAGCGGCCCCGACTCGCGTTCTGCGGCGGCGAGCACGGCAATCGAGGCGCCTTTCACAAACGCCATGAAGAGCGATCCGCCCAGCAGCACGACGACCACCGCGACCAGGAACGCCGCCAGTGCCAGGGGATGTGCGAGCAGCGCGGCGGCGACCGCCGGCACCGCCCGTCGCACGCCCTGCGCAACGAGCGTCTGAGGATCGAGACCGGAGGTCAGCACCACGAGCGCGGCGCCGCCGACGACGGGCACGGCCAGGAGCGCGGTGAACACGGTGTCGGCGACAAACTGCACCACCACGACGTGCCAGTTCGCTGCCGTGATGAGCGCACCGCGCTTCAGCGCCAGCTTGGAGGAAGCGGGGAGCGCCATCACTCGGGGACGGCGCCACTATATCACCCGCGTTCGAGCGGCTCCAGGTGGGATGCTGCTTGTGTGCACGCGGAACAGCCTGCAAGAATGGACGTCGACACATGACCTGTCCACCGCCGGTCGCCCGGGGCCTCAGACGCGTCAGCGTGGGCATGTGTGCCGTCCTCGTGGTGGCGGCCGGGACGGGATGGCTGGTGGCGCGGACCGAACTCGGCGCCACGCCGCAGGCCACGCGGGGCCTGGTCGAAGACGACCTTCGCGCGAGACTTGCAGGCGAGGAGCGGTCGCTCGATCGTGCCGTGGGTCCCTTTGCGTCTGAAGGCGCGACGATCGAAGCGGCGGCGGAAGGCGCCGCGAACGCGGTGGGGCGTCTGTTTGGCGAGGTCGCCGCGAAGCCTCGTGACCCCGGGCCGCCGATTGCCGCCCTCACGGTGTACAGCGCCGAGGGCACGCCGCTTGCCTGGGCGGGCCGTCCGGCGTCGCTGCCCACGGCGCGCGTCCTGGGACCGGCGGCGGCGTTTCTCGTCTCGACCCCACTGGGACTGCGGCTCGCGCGGCTCGAGCCCATCTTCCAGACCGTTGGCGGCCGCCGACGCGTCGGGTCGGTCGTGGCTGAGGCGGCGCTCTCCATGTCGGGCACCACGCCAGGAGTGCCGGCGAGTCCCGTGCGCATGGCCGGCAACCTGGCTCCAGCGCTCTTTGGGCCGGTTGAGCCGCATGCTGGCGATCCCAACGCTTTCGACGTGCTGGCAAGCGACGGGCGCCCCCTTGGGACGGCGCGGGTGTCGGCGCGCGACATCGACGCCGCGCGTGCGCGATGGTGGGGGCGGGTCGCGGGTCTGCTGTGGGCGGGTGTCGCGGTGTGGCTCGTGCTGCTGTGGGGACCGCTCGCCGACTGGCGCGACACCGTCAATACCTCGCGGCCCTTTCTGGTCTTGACGGCCACGGCAGCCGCGGCCGGCGTGGCGGCCTGGGCCAGCGCGTTGCGGGCGCTCGAAGCGGTCGGGCTTGGCGAGGTGGTCGCCTATCGCCTGTTGGCGACGGCCCTGCTCGCCACGAGCCTGACCGCCCTGACGCTCGGCACCGCCGAACGCTGGCGCGCGGCCCGGAGCGCGCGTGCCCGCGTGTTTGGTGGGCGGCCGCGGTCGTCGCTGGTTCAGCTGGGTGCGTCGCTCGCGATCGGCGGCGCGCTTGGCGCCCTGGCGGCGCGCCACGACCTCATCATGGGCGCGGTCATGCCCGAGGCGGCGCTTGATGCCGCGCGCGTGGCGCTCACGACGTTTGACCCGGCCCGCCTGGCGTCAGCGGCGGGTCTGATGCTGTGTCACGCCGCCGGTGTCGTCGTGCTCTTGACGCTGGCGCGCACGGTCACGCACGCCCTCTCTGGCCGCACCCGCCAGCCACACCGCGTGACGCGCGCGATCCTGACCGCCGGCGCGGCGACGGCAAGCGCGTGGTGGTGGAGTCCGGCGTCGACGGCATTCGCGACGGCGCTGCCGATCGTGGCGGCGGGCCTCGTCATGGGCGCGGCGGCGGGACGCGCACGCCGCATCCTGCGGCACGGGTCACAGCCCGCTCGCCTGCTGGTGCTGTTCTGCGCGCTGGCCCTGCCCTCTCTCTCGGCGTATCCCTCGCTGGCCGCGCGCGCCGCGCGCGGGCAGCAGGACACGATCGAGCACGACCTGGCCCAGCAGGTCGCCAGCCAGCGCGTGAGCCTGCAGCTGTTCTTGCGTGAGGCTCTCGTCGAAATCGACGCGGCCCCGGGGCTCGCAGGTCTCATCGTCGCCACAGATCCGGTGACGGCCGGCCAGATCCCGGCCGACGCGGCGTTCTATACCTGGTCGCAGACGTCGTTGTCGAGACGACGGCTGACGTCCTCGGTCGAGCTCTACGACCCGGCGGGCCGCGTGGTGAGTCGCTTTGCGCTGAACCTGCCCGAGAGCGCCGCCGATCAGGCGTGGCAAGAGACGTCGTGCGGCTGGGAGCTGTTTGAGGAAGTGTCGCCCTTCTTCGCCGAGGAACGGCGGCTGTTGCACGCGGGCCGCGCGGTCTGCGTGAACGGCCGCAGGGTCGGCTCGATCGTGGTGCACGTGGTCCTCGACTACGGCAACCTGCCGTTCCTGGCGGCGCAGAATCCCTACGTGGGGTTGCTGCGAGCTACGGCCGACGGGGCCAACAATGCGGACGCGGACGACGTCGCGTTTGTCGTCTACGGGTGGAGCCGGCGTCCGCTCTTCGTCTCGGGTGGTGAGGCGTGGCCGCTGTCCGACGCGCTCTTCACCACGCTCGCGGCGTCGCGCGAGCCGTTCTGGGCCACGATCGAGGACCGGGGTCTGGCATCGGACGTCTACCTGTTGAACGACCGCGGCGCCATCTACGCGATTGGCCATCCCCGCACATCGCTCCTGGCCCACTGGGCCAGTGTCGCGGAGCTCGTGGCCCTGGCCGCGCTGACGTTTGGTGGGCTGCTTGCGGCCGTGACCCTGGCGTCACTTGTCGGCGCGCGCGCACCGGTGTCGGGCCGTGCCCTGCTTCGCGATGTCCGCGCCAGCTTCTACCGAACCCTGTTTCTGGCGTTCGTGGCCGCCGTGGTCGTGCCAGTCGTGGCACTGGCCCTGGTCACGCGCGCCTACATGACCGCGTCGCTCTACGAAGACATCGAACGCGAAGCCACCCGCACGGTACTGTCGGCCAGTCGCGTCGTCGAAGATTTCGCGACCATCGAATCGCGTGGCGCCACCAACCTGCCTGCGCTCGACGACAGCCTGCTCGTGTGGCTCAGTCGCGTCATCGGCGAGGACATCAACGTGTTTGCCGGCACCGGTCTGCTGGCCTCGAGTGAGCGCAACCTGTTTGCTTCGGGCCTGCTGCCCACCCGCACGCCTGGCGACATCTACCGTGCGCTCATGCTCGAGGGCCGGCCCACCTACATCGCCCGCGACACCGTCGGCACCTACGAGTATCTCGTGGCCTCGGCGCCGGTGCGCGTGGACGACCAGCAGGCGATTGTGAGCGTGCCGCTCACCTTGCGGCAGCGCGGCATCGAGCGGCAGGTCGACGAACTCGATCGCCGTGTGCTGCTTGCGGCGATTGCCTTCATCCTGCTTGGTTCGGCCATTGGATACTGGGCGGCGGAACGAATCTCGGATCCCGTGAGCCGCCTCACGCGCGCGACCCGCCGTCTGGCAGCTGGCGATCTCGACGCCCGCGTACTCGTCCGCACGAGCGACGAGCTCGGCCGGCTGGTCGAGGCGTTCAACGGCATGGCCGACGACCTGCAGCGGCAGCGTGGCCAGCTGGAACGCACGAACCGCCTCGAGGCCTGGGCCGAGATGGCGCGACAGGTGGCGCACGACATCAAGAATCCCCTCACGCCGATTCAGCTCAATGCCGAGCATCTGCGCCGCGTGCACGTCGATCGCGGCCGGCCGCTTGGGACGCTCGTGGACGATTGCGTCAGCAACATCCTGCTGCAGGTACGGCTGCTGCGGCAGCTGGCCTCGGAGTTCTCGAGCTTCGCCAGCACTCCCGCTCCCCGGCCCTCGGCCATGCCGCTGGCCCCGCTCCTCGACGAGATCCTCCAGCCCTATGTCAGGGCCCTCGCTGGTCGCATCGCAATCACGCACGAGGTGGAGGGCGGGGACGTGACGCTGCTGGTGGACCGCGTGTTGCTGGCGCGCGCGCTGACCAACGTAATCGAGAACGCGTTGCACGCCATGCCGGATACCGGCCACCTGGTGGTGCGGGCTGCGACCGCCGAGGCCGGCACCGTGCGGATCGACGTCACCGACACGGGCGTCGGCATGGACGCTGAGGCGCTGGCGCGGATCTTCGAGCCCTATTTTTCCACCAAGGCCACTGGCACGGGGCTGGGCCTGACGATTGCGCGCCGTAACGTCGAACTGAATCGCGGCCGCATCGCGGTCACGAGCGCACGGGGCGTGGGCACGACCGTGTCGCTGTGGGTGCCGTCGGCCTAGGTCGTGGCTCGGCCGTGCTGCCCTACCCGGGCGCGGGACGCGACGGTCCCTCCGCTCCGTGCTGGCGTCACGCTGCGGACTCGTCGACGCTCCCGGCGCTCCCGGCGCCAGGCCCACCCGGTCGGCGGCCGCCGCGGGTCGCGGCCCACTCGACGATAGGCGACAGCAGGTAGCCGTACGCCAGGGCCACGAGCATCTCGTGCGTATAGGCGACCATCAGCGCGATGCCGGCCGCGGCAATCAGCAGCACCTTGGGATTGCGGGGCGCTGCAAGGTTGAGCGTCTTCATGCTGCGGAACCGGAACGTGCTCACCATGAGCAGCGCGGGCACAATCAGCATCACCAGCGCGATCATGGCCGGGCCGCGCTCGGTGAGCGCGTCGGGATAGAAGTAGATGGTGGCAGCCGGAATGCCCGCGGCCGACGGACTCGGCATGCCCACGAAGTACCGCTTGTC
>JANNEJ010000360.1:0-3286 GCA_031378585.1 Acidobacteriota bacterium
CCAGCGCAGATGGCCGGTGCGGCCGTTGCCGAGATCGAACCACACGCCGCGGCGCCGGGCCGCCAGCACTTCGGGCAGGATGCGGCCGTTGTCGTCGACGATGCTGTGTGGCGGCGGCGCGAACATGTGGGTCACGATGTCACCGGGCTTGAGCAGGTCCATCAGCCTGGGCAGCGGCGACACCGTCTGGCCCATATGGATCATCACGGGCAGGTTGAACGGCGCGACGACCTCCTGGGCGCGCCGCAGCACTTCATAGTCGTTGGCGCCGGCGACCTCGCGTGACAGGCGGGCCTTGACGCCGACGAGCAGATCGCGGTTCTTCGCGATCGCATCGCGAGCTGCGCCGACATCGGCGAGGTTCAGGTCCATGGTGTCGCCGGTCGGCAGGATGCCGGCCCGTCCGATGTTCACCAGCACGCGGCAGGGCTGCGGCGCCGCCCTGGCGGCGACCAGGACCTCCTGGATCCGTTCCGCGCCCTGCGACCCCGCATCGATGAACCCGGTCACGCCGTCGGCCAGGCACAGTGCGGCGCCGTCCTTCACGCGCGTGGCATGGCTGTGCACATCGAGCAGGCCAGGGACGACGACCTTGCCGCGCGCATCGACGACCTCGGCGGCCTCGCCGGCAATGGTGGTCTCGATGGCCGCGATGCGGCCGCCGGCGATGGCCACATCGCGGATGGCGTCCAGCCTGACCGAAGGATCGATGACGCGCCCGCCCTTGATGACCAGGTCGTAGGCCGGGGCTGCGCGCAAGTCGGCGCCGCGAGTAATCGCCGCCGAGCCTGCCGCGGCTGCCCACACGAACTGTCGGCGGTTCATCGTGGTCATGCCGCCAGTACCTGCTTTGCGAAGTCCACGCATGCCGTCACTTCCGCGACTGCGCCGCGTGTGCCCGGGTACTCGTACTCGACGTAGGCCCGGACCGGCGACGTGGCCCGCTTCAACCAGGTGAGCACCTCGCGGATCGGCGTGTCGCCGCTGCCCCACGGCACGTTGTCGCCCTGATGCTTCTTGCGGTCCTTCAGGTGCAGGTTGGTGATGCGACCGTGGTGCGACTCGAGGAACGCGAGCGCGTCGAAGTCCGCCGCCGTGAAGTGGCCGATGTCGAGGTTGATCCGGAACAGAGGAGACATCGCGAGGGCCGTCGCGAAGCTCTGCGGCGTGGCGAACTCGTTCGGGTCCCTCAGGTTCGAATGGTTGTGCATCGCCACGGGCAGCCCTTGCTTTTCGGCAAACGGCACGAGACGCCTGGCGACCCGCACGGTCGTCGAGGCCGTGATTGCCTCCGCGCCGAGGGCCTTCGCGGCCTCGAAGCCGCGCGCGATCTCGTCGTCGGAGAACGACTCGTTGAAGCTCAGGTTGTAGGCAAAGATGCTCATGCCGGCCGCCGCGAAGCGCGAGCGGACGCCCTGGTAGTAGGCCGGGCCCGTCGACAGCCGCCACGCGCGCAGTGCCTCGCGCGCTTTCGCCTGGGCGTCGGGCGTGGCGTTGCGCCCGGCCGGCGCGGCCAGCTCGATCTGCGGCGACCACAGCTCGCACTCGTCGACGCCGCAGGCCTTCATCGATGCGATGACGACATTCACGGCGTCGGGCGCGCCCTGCGTGGTCAGCTCGCGAAAGCTGTAGGTCTGCACCCCAAGACGCACGCCGCCGACCGGCGAGGCGTCCGACCATCGCGCGGACAGTGCGGGAACGACGACGCCCGCCAGCGCGGCGCGGGAGAACTGACGTCGAGTGATCATCGGTGACCTGCCTGTTCTGTGGGGCGTGGCTACGCGTGCGGCGCCCAGGACTTGTCGCCGGGCGCGTGCGGCGCATTCGGATCGAAGCGCCCCGGGGCTTCGATGTAGCGCATGGCCTTCGTGTAGCCGATCTCCGACGTGAAGTAGCCGACGAGCGCGAGTTCCTTCATCATGCGGAAGTAGTGGCGGGCCTCGTCGTCGTCGGGCGGTGCCGGCGCCGCCGGCGCGCGGGAGCGGGCCCCGGCAAGGCGCTCCTCCATGGCCGTCTTCTGCTCGCGGTCGAGCGCCTCGAGCAGCGTGAGCCGCTCGGCGGGTGTGGCCTGCATGAAGGACCGGCTCGTCTTGGCCCGGCAGACCGCGTCCAGCGTCGTCAAGCCCTGCCGGAACACCCGCTGGTTGGCGTCGGTGTAGGCGTCGGTGACCATGGTTGCCATGAAGGCACCCGTCTTGGCCGCCTTCGCCCCGGGCGTCGAGGTCTCGGGCAGAATCGTGTCGGCAATCTCGTCGAGCAGCGCCACGTCGGCGGCGCTGAATGCGCCAACGCCCTGCGCCATCGCCTGATCGAGCACGCCCGGCTCGAACGAGAACGCCTCCAGGCGCGTGCTCCCGACGAGCGCCACGCCCCCGAGCAGCGCCATCACGTGGTGCAGCGCGTCGCGGCGCGTGATGCCCGACCGCGTGCCGTCGTCGACGAATCGCTCTGAGTCAGCCCGGTCTTCCATTGCCCACTCCTCGTCTACAGATTGGTGCGCTTCAGTTCTTCGACGGCAAATGCCGCCGCGCGAGCCGTGAGGGCCATGTAGGTCAGCGACGGATTCACGCAGGCCGCCGACGTCATGCACGAGCCGTCGGTGACGAACAGGTTCGGACAGTCCCACACCTGGTTGCGCGCGTTGAGCACCGAGGTCTTCGGATCGCGGCCCATGCGCGCCGTGCCCATTTCGTGGATGCCCATCCCGGGGAAGTAGCCGTTGTCGTAGACCTTCACGTCGCCGACGCCGGCGGCCTCGAGCATCTCGGCCATGTCGTTCATCATGTCGCGCCGCATCAGGCGTTCGTTCTCGCCCGTCTGGCAGTCGATGGCCAGCACCGGCAGGCCCCAGGCATCGGTGCGCGACTGGTCGATGGTGACGCGGTTGGCGTGGCTGGGCAGCATCTCGCCAAAGGCGGTGGCGCCGACGCGCCACGGGCCGGGCGTGGCCATGGTGTCTTTGAAGGCGGCGCCGATGCCCAGTTCCGCCACCGCGCGTTCCCATCCTTGCCGGTTGGCGCTGCCCTGGTAGCCGAAGCCGCGCAGGTACGGTCGCTTTTCGCCGCCGATGTTCCGGAAGCGCGGGATGTAGAAGCCGTTGGGCCGGCGCCCGTAGACGTTGCGGTCTTCGAATTCGTGGAGGTCGCCGCTGGCGCCGAGGCGGAAGTGGTGATCCATCAGGTTGTGCCCGAGCTCACCAGAGCTGCTGCCCAGCCCGCCGGGCCACACGTCGAGCGCCGAGCGCATCAGGATCCACGCGGAGTTGAGCGTGGACGCGCACAGAAAC
>JANNEJ010000376.1:0-1804 GCA_031378585.1 Acidobacteriota bacterium
ATGGACTCGCCCGTGTCCATTGACGAAATGAATGCGCGCGAGGTCACCGGCGAGATGGCAAAGCCGCGCACGTTCAGGATGCGATTGCCCTTGGTGGTGTCAATTGAGAGCACGGCGGCCATGTCGGGGGAGACCTCGCGGGCATTCATCTCGTCAATCGACACGGGCGAGTCCATGAAGTCGACCGGCAGGTGCGGCTTGGTCGGGGCATCCGGACAGATGTGGGTCGAGATGATGACGTCGCCCGCCAGCACGTCGCCCTCGCGCCGCATGAACGCGAGCTTGCGCGCCACGGCGATGGCCGCCACCGCACCGTCGGCATCCGACACGAGGCCCACGCGCGAAGGCCGCGCCCCCACGCCGCCCAGGCGTCCCACAACACCAAGGGTCGGCGCGTCGCCGCCGGCCCGAAGGCCGCGCGCGCCCGGCACGACCACGCGCACGAAGTCGGTGGAGCCCAGGGCGCCGGTCACCCGCTCCACCACGCAGTCGACACCCGAGACGCCGTCGAGCAGCGCGCGCACCGTGGCGCCTGACGCGCGCGGCGAGTCGAGCGCCTCGAACACCGCCAGCGTGTGCGTCAGACTCATCGACTCGCTCCGGCCACGCGTTGCTGTCTCACCACGGAATCTCCAAACGACCAGAGCGCGTCACCGGCGATGAACCCCGCCGCGACCGCATCGAGTGCCCCGGCACGACGGCGCAGGAGCCGCTCCCACACCAGGCGTACCGCCATCCCTGCCACGACGCCCCATCCCGCAACGGGGTTCGCAACGAGGAGTCCGGTCGAAAGCAGCACGCCGAGTTGCCGTCGCGGGCCGCCGGCCCACTGCAACAACGCGCCCGGTACCGCCCAGAGTAGCAGGGCTTGTGCCACGCCGGGCGCCACGCCTGCACGGATTGTGGCCACGTAGACCCGCGCCACTGGCGGCACGAGGTCGCGCGCGAAGTAGCCCTGCCAGGTGAGCGCAACCACGACGAGTGCGGTCGCAAAGGCCACCGACGCCGCCAGGAACTGCTCGCGCATGCCGGCGTGCTCGAAGGCGGGATCGACGCCGTGACCGCGCAGCACGAAGCCCGCCTTCAGGTCGTAGCCCATGTCGGCAAAGGCCGGTCCGGTAGCGACCGAGAAACCCGTGAGCAGCGCCAGGGCCACCGGCGGGAAGCCGACCAGCATTCCCCCGAGCAACGTGATGAGCGCGACGGCAAACGCCGGGAACCAGCCCGAGTGCATCGCCGCCAGGCCCACGATGAGCTCGTGCGCAAACGCCGCGGCGGCCGCATAGAGCACAAACGTCACGAGCCACAGCGGCGACAGCGACGCGGCCAGGCCCCCTGCCAGGGCGATGCCGGCGGCAATCGCGACGTAACCGCTTGCGCCCCACACGAGCGTGCGACGAAGGCCGGTGTCGGCCGCCGGGTGCGTGATGGACGGCGCTGTGGCCGGGTCGTGCGCGCGCACACCGGCCCCGACCTGCGCCAGTGCCACGAGGCCCGCCCCGATCATCATGCCGTGCGGCACGTAGTGCGCCGCGAGCGACTCGCCGGCAAGCGTCTGGCTGTAGCCACTGGCGAGCAGGCCCACGCCGAACATCGACAGCGCCCAGGCGTTGCCGATGAAGGCGGTGCCAAACGCCGCCATGGGCAGTGCCAGCCATGCGCCAAGCGCGCCGCACGCGACACTCGCCGCGAGCACCCGCGCGTGCCGGCCGCCCAGATCGCCGGCGCGAATTGCTTCGGCCGCCGCCAGCCCCGGCGGCAGGCGCCGCTGGCCGGGAACACGCGGCTGCCGAACATCCGGTAG
>JANNEJ010000377.1:0-3875 GCA_031378585.1 Acidobacteriota bacterium
GGCCCGCAGCCTGAGCGCGCTGGGCCGCCTGCCGCTCGGCTTCGATCCCGACCACGTGCTCACGATGCGCGTATCGCTCCCCGCGTCGCGCTATGACTCGCCCGAGCGGGTGGTCGACTTCTATCGTCGGGCCGTCGCCGACGTACGCGGCCTGCCGGGCGTCACGGCGGCCGGCGTGGTGCGCGCCCTGCCGCTCGCCACCACGATTGGCGACTACGGCGTCGACGTCGACGGCTTCGTGGAGTCGCCCGGGCGCAACGCCAAGGGCGACTGGCAGATCGTCAGTGACGGCGCGTTTGAGGCCATGGGCACGCGCCTCGTGCGCGGGCGATGGTTCGCGTCCACCGACACGACGGGCAGCGAGCCCGTGATCGTCGTGAACGAGACGATGGCCCGAGCCTACTGGCCCGGCGGCCAGGCCGTGGGCGGTCGAGTGCGCATCGGCGGCGGCGACATGACGCGCCCCAAGGCGCTCGTCGTCGGCATCGTGGCCGACGAGCGGCACAACGGCGTGACGGCCGCCGCCAAGGAGAAGTTCTACGTGCCCCATAGCCAATGGCACCTGCTCACGAACGGTAACGTGGTGCGAAGCGCGTTCGTCGTGGTCAGGACGGCAGGCGACCCGCTCGTCGCGGCCGGCCCCGTGCGCGACCTCCTCCGGCGCCTCGACCCGAATCTGCCGGTGGCCAGCATCCGCACGATGCGCGACGTGGTGGACACGGCGCTGGCGACGCCGCGCCTCACGGGTGTCCTGCTCGGCGCGTTTGCTGCCATCGCGCTGGCGCTCGCCGTCGTCGGCCTGTACGGCGTGCAGTCGTACGTGGTGGCGCGGCGGACACACGAGATCGGCATCCGCCTCGCCATGGGCGCGCCGCGCGCGCACGTGCTCACGATGGTCCTGCGACATGGGCTGATGCTGGCCGCGGCTGGCGTGTCTTGCGGCGTCGTGCTGGCCGCAGGTGTCTCGCGCCTGATGCGCGGGCTCCTGTACGACGTGACCCCGCTCGACCCGCTGACCTTCGTGGCCGTGCCCATCACACTGCTGGCGGTGGCCGCGCTGGCGAGTCTTCTGCCGGCGCTGCGTGCCATCCGCGTGAGCCCGACTACGGCGTTGCGAATGGAGTGATGTAACGGAGTGATGTAACGGGGCCTGTCACCGGACAATCGGACGTCGCGGATTTCGCGACCCACGCCGCAATTGCCCACCGGATCACCTTGTAACGGTGACAGGCCCCGTTACAATTCGGCATGTCGAAAACTGCACTTGCGGCGGCGACCATAGGGCTGCTTGTCGCGGCGGCCCCGGGTGGCGCGCAGACGGCCACGCCCGGCCCGGGCATCCCGCTCTCGCTCGCCACCGAGCGTGCCAGCGCGATTGGCGACCTCCGCTACGAGCTGTCGCTGAACGTCCCACGAGACCAGAAGCAGCCACTCACGGGCGTGATGACGGCGCGGTTCCAGTTGAGCAGGGCCTCCGCACCGCTCGTGATGGACTTCGCGCCAGGCCAGAAGAACGTCGCGGGCGTGACCGTGAATGGGGCGGCCGCGACGGCCACGTTTCCGCAAGACCACATCGTGGTGCCGGCGGCGGCGCTGAAGACGGGCGCAAACGAAGTCCGCATCGAGTTCACGGCCGGTGATGCCTCCCTCAACCGGAATCCCGACTTTCTCTACGCGCTCTTCGTGCCGGCGCGCGCGCACTTCGCGATTCCGGTGTTCGACCAGCCGGATCTGAAAGCGCGGTGGACGCTCGAACTGAAGTATCCAGGCGAGTGGCTGGCGGTCAGCAACGGCGCGTCGAGCCGAGCTGGTCAGATCGATCTATGGGGCGGCGCCGCAGGCAGCGGCAGTGCCGTCACGACCCGCTTCGCCGAAACCGAACCGCTCTCCACCTACCTGTTCTCCTTCGTCGTGGGCGACTTCACGATGGAGACCGCCGAACGCAACGGACGCACGTTCCGCATGTTCCACCGCGAGACCGACGCCGCGAAGGTCGCACGCAACAAAGACGCCCTCTTCGACCTCCACGCCCGCGCCCTCGCGTTCATGGAGGACTACACGGGCATTCCCTACGCGTTCGGCAAGTTCGACTTCGTGGCCATTCCGGCGTTCCAGTTCGGCGGCATGGAGCACGCCGGCAAGGTGCTCTACAACGCGTCGAGCCTGCTGCTCGATGAATCCGCCACGCAGAACCAGTTCCTGGGACGCGCCTCGGTCATTGCCCACGAAACCGCGCACATGTGGTTTGGCGATCTGGTGACGATGCAGTGGTTCAACGACGTGTGGATGAAGGAAGTGTTTGCCAACTTCATGGCCGCCAAGATCGTGAATCCCTCGTTCCCCGAAGTGAACCACGACCTGCGCTTCCTCTACGCGCACTACCCCGCCGCCTACGACGTGGACCGCACGGCCGGCACGAACGCCATCCGCCAGCCCCTCGACAACCTGAATGAAGCAGGCTCCCTCTACGGCGCGATCATCTACCAGAAGGCGCCCGTGATGATGCGGCACCTCGAGGCGCTGCTTGGCGCCGAGTCGTTCCGCGACGGCCTGCGCGAATACCTGAACGCCCACACGTTCGCCAATGCCACGTGGACCGACCTCATCGCTGTGCTCGACCGCCGCACACCCGTGGACCTCGCGGCCTGGAGCGCGGTGTGGGTGGAATCGCCGGGCCGTCCCGTGATCACGACCGAGCTCGAGGTGAAGGACGGACGCATCACCTCGCTGGCCTTCTCGCAGACCGACCCGCAGAAGCGCGGTCTCATCTGGCCACAGCAGCTCCGCGTGGTCGTGGCGCTGCCGGAAGGACCGCGCACGGTCGAGGTTGCCCTCAATAGCGCGCGCGTGGTCGTGACGGAGGCCGCGGGCTGGCCTGCGCCTACCTACGTGCTGCCCACCGGCCAGGGCTGGGCCTACGGCGGCTTCGTGCTCGACCAGGCCTCGCGCGACTATCTGTCGACCCACGTGGGCGAGGTTGCGGACCCGCTCACCCGCGGCGCTGCCTGGGTCACGCTGTGGGACGCGCTGCTCGACCGCGGCGTGCCGGCCACCACACTTGTGGACACGGCCATGACGGCCGTGTCGGCTGAGCCCGACGAGCAGACCCGACAGCGCATCCTCGGCTACGCCGGCAGTGCCTGGTGGAAGTTCCTGACGCCGGCGGAACGCGAGACCCGCGCGGCCAGCGTCGAGCGCACGTTGCGCGCCGGCCTCGATGCGGCCACGACCACCAGCCAGAAGTCGGCGTGGTTCAGCGCGCTGCGCCGCACGGCCCTGACGCCGCCCACGCTCACGTGGCTCACGGCCGTGTGGGAGAAGACAGAGACGGTGCCCGGCCTGCCCTTCGCCGAGGCGGACTATTCCGCGCTGGCGCTGGAACTCGCCGTCCGCGAGGTGCCACGCTGGGCCGACATCCTCAGCGGTCAGCTCGCGCGCATCGAGAATCCCGATCGCAAGGCGCGCTTCCAGTTCATCATGCCGGCGCTGTCAGCGGATGCCGCCGTGCGCGAGCGCTGGTTCCTGGCGCTCAAAGACGTTGCCAACCGCCGCCGTGAGCCGTGGGTGCTCGACGGCCTCGACTACCTGCACCACCCACTGCGCGCGGCGCAGTCGGCCAAGTACGTGCGTCCCAGCCTGGACCTGCTGTGGGACATCCAGAAGACCGGCGATATCTTCTTCCCCAAGCGGTGGATGGACAACACGCTCGGCGGCTACAGCAGCGGCGACACGGCCGGCGACGTGCGGCGCTTCCTGGCCACGCTGCCGGCGAACTACCCGGCACGCCTGCGCGCCATCGTGCTGCAGTCGGCCGACGAGCTCTTCCGCGCTGCCGGACAGCGGTAGCATCGGCGCCCGTACACGACAAGGGCAGC
>JANNEJ010000379.1:0-2645 GCA_031378585.1 Acidobacteriota bacterium
AGCCTCGCCACGCAGCGCGCCGCCAGAGCCCCCGACCCCGTACCGAGGTCCACCAGCGTGCGGACCGGGCGGTCGAGTGCATCGAGCGCGCCGGCTGCCGCGTCGAGAATATCGGTGTAGTGCGGGATGAACGTGAGGATCTGCTGGTCGTACTCGCTGGTCTTGATCCCGAGATGCTCGGCGACGGCCATGACCAGATTCTAGAATGGTTCGCGCTCGAATGTCCGCCTTGGTAGTACAGTTCTGCATCGCGTCGTCGCTCGGCACCCCTGTCTTCTACCTTTTGAGCTTGCGGGCGCTGGCGCCGGCCCGGCCAGGGTCTGATACCACCGTGTCGGCGAGCATCCAGTGACGTTCAGGGCGTTTCGTCTCGATAAGGCGGCATATGCGATCAGTGTTTCGACAGATGGCTGACATTGCGTTCCTGGCCGCCGCAGGCCTGGCCGTGGCGATGCCTGCCGCCGCCCAGGGGTTCGGCATCGGAGGGCGATTGGCGTGGGTCACGAGCGACTCCACCGTCGATACCGATTCGGTGCGGTTCACTGGCGGACTCGTCCGAATGGGCCTGTCCCAGCGACTTGGCGTCGAGGTGTCTCTCGACCGCCACACGCAGTCGTTCGAGCTCCTCAACCAGCGCGTGAAGGAAATGCCGATTCAAACGTCGCTGCTGCTCAAGGTGGCGGTCGGGAAGTTCCAGCCGTATCTCCTGGGCGGTCCCGGCTGGTACAAGCGAAGCGTGGAGTCAATCGAGGGCCCGGCGTCTGACCTCAACGTGAGCACCACAGAGTTTGGCTGGCACGCGGGGGCTGGCGCCGAACTGCGCCTGGGCAAACACGCCGGCATTCACGGCGACTACCGCTACACGTTCCTCGACTACGATCGCGACGAGAAGATCGGAGGGGGCATTGGTGGGAGTTTCATAGGCAAGGTGCTCCCAGGCTACAAGGGGTCGATGTGGACGCTGGGTGCCACGGTGTATTTCTAACCGAGGTTCGCACGCTGCGCAGGTTCATGCCGCCGCGCGAAGACGCGCATGGAATCCTCCAAACGACGGGAGCTGACGACGACTAATTCGCTTGGCGAATCACGGCCGGGCGAGGATTTTCTGCCGGCATGGTGGCACAGGATCAGGCGTCCTGCCTATTCGTAGCGCAGCGCGTCGATGGGGTCGAGCCGCGACGCCCGCAGGGCCGGCACGAACGCGCTGACCAGGCCGACAGCCATGAGGATTCCCGAACACACAAGCAGTAGTTCGGCCGACAGCAGCAGGTGGATGTCGGCAGACCGCGTGCGGTCATCGAGCAGTTCCGACAGGAACGGCTGTGGGCTGATGAGCAGCACGAGCCCCCACGACACGAGCACGCCCACGGCGCCACCGGCAAACGCCGTGGCCACGCCTTCGAGCAGGAACTGCAGCAGGATCGCGCCACGGCGCGCGCCGAGCGCCTTGCGGATGCCGATCTCGCGCGTGCGCTCGGTGACCGACACGAACATGATGTTCATCACGCCGATACCGCCAATGGCCAGCGTCAGCACGCCGATGAAGCCGAGCACCAGCTTCAGGCCAAGCGTGATGCCCTGAGTGATCGTGGCGGTCTGCGTGGAGCCGAATAGCCGCAACGCGCGCTCATCGGCCGGGTCGAAGCCCAGGCGCTTGCCGAGCGCCTCCAGCACGTGCCGGGTCGCCTGCTCTTCCTTCGAGGCATCCACGGCTTGATACACCATCACCGTCGTGTATTCGGTGTTCCAGAGCTGTCCGGCGGTCGTGTAGGGAATGAAGACCGACTCCTTGTCCGAGCCCTGGTAGTTCGAGAGCTGCACCTTCTCGCGCTGCACGCCCACCACCTCGAAGGCCATGCCGCCGATCCGCAGGCGCTGTCCCACGGGCTGCACGTTGCCGAAGATCTTGCGCGCCACTTCGGAGCCGATGAACACGACGCGCCGCTGCAGCCGCACGTCGTCGTCGTCGGGAAACCGGCCCGCCTCCACCCACTGGCTGCGCATCACGGCGTACTCCGGCGCCACGCCGCGCACGCGGTACGAGCCCTGCTTGGTGCCCCACGCCATTGGGAACTCGCGGATGAACTCCGGGCTCACGAACTTCACAAACGGCAGGTCGCGTACCGACAGCACGTCGGCTTCGGTGAGCTGAATCCGCTTGCCCGCCCGTTCGCCGCCGGCCTGCGCGGAGGTCTGCCCCGGCCACGCAATCACCACACCGTCGCCGAACGCGCCACGAAATCCGCGCTCGAGCGCCGCCTGGAATCCGTTGCCGTACGAGAGCAGCATCACGACCGACACGATGCCCCACGAGATGCCGAGCATCGACAGGCCCGCGCGCACGCGGTTACGTGAGAGGCCAATGGCCGCCTCGCGCACGATGTCGGCGAGTACGGCCCGGCCAGCGGCCCGTCGCGGGGCCGCCTGGGCCATTACCGTGAACGACGTGGACCTGCTGAACGCCATGGTCTAACAGCTCGTGGTGAAAGTCTGGCGTCGCACCGAGACGGGTGAGGCACCCGGTCGGCAAGGCGCGACGACTGAGAATACGGCCTGTATTTGAAGAAGGAGCAACGCGGCGGACCGGGATGCATCGCCCGTCGAATGCAGCCAGACTTTCACCACGGGCTGTTAAATCTCGTAGC
>JANNEJ010000380.1:0-2755 GCA_031378585.1 Acidobacteriota bacterium
TCTACGAGATGGCCACGGGACGAGTGAGCTTCCCTGGCAACACGACCGCCGTCATCTTCGACGGCATTCTCAACCGCGACCCTACGCCGGCGTCGTCGGTGAACTCGCTGGTCCCGCCAGAACTGGATCGCATCATCGCCAAGGCGCTCGAAAAGGACCGCGCGCTGCGGTACCAGACGGCCGCCGACCTGCGAGCCGACCTGCAGCGCCTGCGGCGCGACTCGAGCAAGCGCACCACCGTGCCCGTCAGCAGTGTGCGGACCGAAGAGCCCGCGGCCGCGCTGGCGCGGCCCGCCGAGGTCACGACCGTGGCGCCCACCATGCGTCACAGCATGATGGCCATCGACCCGGCGTCGGCGCTGACGTCGGTCACCCCCCCCGCCCCGCGTTCAACGCAGGCGACAACGCCGGCGCCGGTCGGCGAGAACGCGGTGCCACCACCACCCGTGACCGGGCGGCGCTCTGCAGATGCCGTGCCGCCCGCGCGTTCGCCCATCGCCCTCGCGGCCGGCGCCGTCGTGCTGGTCGCGGCCATCGCCGGCGGCGTCATGCTGTGGCGGGGAGACGCCGTCGCCCCCCCGGCCGACATCGCGGCCACCGACCCGGTACCGCCAGCCGAACCGTCGGTACCTGAGACCCTGACGCAGGGCGTGGTCACGACTCCCGCCCTCCCGGTGGCTAATGGGAGCCCGGTGGCCGGTGCGAAACCAGCCACGCCGGGCACCACCGCCCCACCGGTGCGCGGCGGCGCAACCCCGGCGGCCAAGGCTGACCCTGCGCCCGCACCCGCACCGGACGTCAACGCGGAGGCGGCCACGCGGTTCGACGTTGCGCGCGCCAAGCTCACCAGCAATCTCGTGGATCAGGGCATCGCCGACCTGCGCGCTCTCATGAGCGAGTTCCCCGGTACGGCCGTCGCTGCCAACGCGTCGTATCTGGTGGCCGAGACGTTCACGCGCCTGGGCCGCGCCGACGACGCCATGGCCGCCCACGTGGAGTTCGCTGAGCGTTTTGCCAGCGATCCGCGGGTAGCGGAAAGCCAGTTCGCACTTGGCGAGCTCACGCTGAAGTCGCGGCAGCCGGCCCGTGACGAGACCGCGCGTGAGATCTTCGGTCGCGCGGCCGCGGCTGCACCGGGCACGCCGCTCGCGTTGCGCGCACTGCAGAACGAGATCGGCATCGAAGACCGGCGCCGGCTGAAGACGCGCGAGTCGGCGACTGGCCGCGAGGTGCCGGCAAGCCTCGCGACGCTGCGCGCGTTGGCCGACCAGTTCCCCGGTTCCCCGCACGCGATGCTCGCGCTGTACCGCATGGGCGCCGGCTACGCTGACGTCGATCAGTGGGAGCTGGCCGCACGGTCGTGGACGGATCTGGCGACGCGCTTCCCAGACAACCCACATGACGCGTGGTGGTTGCTCGGCGAGCTCTACGAGCGGCGGTTGCGGGACAACGAACGTGCCAAGGCCGCGTACGCCCAGGTGCCGTCCACCTCGAAGCGTTATCAGGACGCCCAGCGCAAGCTCGCAAGGCGCTGACCCCCCGGGGCGCATCCCCGCCGCGACGGCAGAGGCCCGGCACTATAATGGCCACGGTTCCAGGCCCTGTCCGAGTGGTCTTTGTGCGCGCAATCTGTGCCTTGCTGCTCGTTGCGACCGTCGGCCCGGCGGCCGCGCAACCTCCCGATGAGACGCCTCGCGCCGTCCCGGCTTCGCGGGTGTCGGTCGGAGGCGAGGTCACCGCGGGCTACGGCTCCACGGACCCGGGGTTCTTCAACTACGCCACCTACGCCTACGATCCGATGCGCAACGTGCGTCTCGTGATGGACGCCTCGGTGCGCGTCTCACGACAGATTGACGTGCTGGGTCAACTGCGTACCGACGGCGTGAGCCAGGCGCGTCTGACGGCGCTCTACCTGCGGGTACGCCCCTGGCGCGCGCATCAGATCGACCTGCAGGCTGGACGCGTGCCGACGACCTTCGGACTGTTCGGTCGCAGCGGGTACGGCGCCGACAATCCGCTCGTGGGACGGCCGCTTCCCTATAGCTACCTGACGTCCCTCAGACGCGACGCGCTGCCGGCGACGGCGGCCGATCTCATCCGCATGCGTGGACGCGGCTGGCGCGCCGCGTTTCCGGTGGGCAACCTCACACCCGAACGTGGCCTGCCTCTGGTTGACGGCGATAGCTGGGATACCGGGGTGCAGGCGCGCGTCGTCGGCCGAAAGGTGGAATGGACCGGCGCCCTGACGCAGGGCTCGCTTGGCAGTCCGCGGGTGTCCGATGACAACGATGGCCGGGCGCTGGCCTCGCGGCTCGTCGTGCGACCCACGCCCGCCATCACCCTTGGGGCCTCGGCGTCGCGCGGCGCCTTTCTGGCGCGGTCACTCGCTGACAGCCTCGGCGGCGACCAGACCCTCGAGTCGTTCCGCCAGACGGCCGCCGGACTCGACGCCCACGTGGCGTCGGGCCGATGGCAGGTCCGTGGCGAGGTCATGCGCAGCACGTGGACGCTGCCGTCTGCAACCGACCCGGTGCTTGGCGGCGGGGTGCACGCGCTGGCGGGCTGGCTTGAAGGGCGCGTGCGCGTGTGGCCGGGTGTCGACGTGGCGGCCCGCGCCGAGCGGCTTGCGTTCTCCAGCCTCGACACCGCGACGGGCGCTCAGCCCTGGGAGTCGCCGGTGTCGCGAGTCGAAGCCGGGATCGTCTGGTCGCCGCTGCGGCACGTCTGGATGAAGTTCGCCGTTCAGCGTAACCGG